>CAZGVM010000039.1:15138-19407 GCA_964528855.1 uncultured Desulfomonile sp.
CATTAGGTAGGATCAGGTCAGTTTCAGGAAAGCTTGCGCTTGCCAATGCAATCTCGAATAATTCATCGTCTCGGGGACCTTGTTTTCAAGTGAGCGGCGCCACTCTGTTCAGGAGTGATCTCAGACCATCCGGCCCCATTCATACGCCAATTATCAGATTCAGGTTCGGAGAATGTTGATCCGGCGTCTTTTTCAAGTAGCTTAACTCCCTGAAACCGATACGGAAGATCGATCGGATGAGCCTGATGATTCAATCCATCGTGAAGCTTGGCGGCGCGCTTAACAGGCCACTTTCCACTCTGTTTGCAATTATGCTCCTTTTTTGTGCACACCCTTGCGCTATGGCTGATATAAGCCTCGAATCAGTGGATAGAGAAAACCCTCTTATTGATTTCACCAAGGCGCCCAAAATCGTTACAACCATTCCAGAAAGCCCTATGAATCCCTCTGAAAGCGATGAAGAGAGAAGAAATGATCTTGATGACCCGTGTCTGCCAGCGATATACAAGGATTGGAGTGAGTTTTCCATCGATATGGAGGACTATAGAAGCTCAAACAGAATAGTGGGAGCCAGGATAGCCATCGATCCGGCAAACTACCAGTTATGCCTGGAAGCTATCCTGAAGAACGGAACAACAAAAGAAATCATCAGACAGAACGTGGCAGTCGGGAATGGAAAAACTCCGACTCCAGAGGGTTCCTTTTTCATCAACCATGTTTACTGTTATCCGGATGTGCTTTTTTTCGGTGAAAATTCCAAACCGGTAAAAGGGCTCTACAGCGGTTTTTTTGCCCCGTTACTCCTGTGCGATCAGAGCAGGAATTGCAGGAGGTTTAACGAACTCGGCCTTCACGGATTTCATGCCGCTCATCACCCGAATCCGGCCTCGATCAACCCACACACTTTCGGGGCAGTTTCAGCAGGTTGTGTTAGAATTTCTGATCCCTGTGGCTTTAAAATGGAACTGATTCGAGTTGTTGGGATAGGTTCACTACGGAAAAATGATCGTGGATACTATCACTGGCTCAAAAAGCCAGTGCAGGTTGTGGTTCAAGGCGATGATATCCACGACGCTGATCAAACGACCATTGTCTCAATCCTGGGAAATTCAGTCTCCACCATGGGCGTGGAATTGTCCAATATCATTAAGTGGCTTTATCAGTGAGCAAGAACAGGCCTGCAACCTGGAATCTGTTATCAAGACTGCTTCTAAGGCAATAAAACCGGAACATACCTCAAAAAGAAAATACTTCCGATCAAGAAAAGCCCTATTGCCATCCAAGATAATGGCGCTTTCATTTTTCCACCTGACATTTATAAAAACTAGAAAGGCTCATGATGCTGTCTCATGAGTTCCCAATCCTTATCGACTTGCCACTCAGTTAATACCAAGGGGCTTAAAGAGTCAACATTCTAACGCGTGAACGGCGGGCCTTTGAAACAAAAAGGACCGCCGTTTACATTAAGAAAACGGGCCTGAATAAAAGCCCAAGGATTAAAAGGACCTCGTATCCCGGATGGGGGGGTTATGGGGGAGGGAGGGTGTCCACCCGGGGGAGGTCTAACCAGAGAATCTTTCGGTAATAACCGAATGACGTTCTCACAGTTCTGGACTATAGAAAAAACGAGACCAAAAGTCAATAAAATACTTTAAGAAATAAATATATATATTTGATATTTATGTTAAAAATAAAATATTCTATTGGATAGTTTCCGCGAGAGATATCCTGCCTGTCAATATAAGTCCTGAATATAGTTATGGACTTAAAATCCTAAAATGATCTCAGACTGGTCGGTGTGGCTCAGGATAAATGCCCAAAAATGTATGGACAGGTAGTTTCCAATTCAAAAGGAGCGTCTGGAGTTGTCAATCGAAAAACTTTTTTATTGTAAACACATAAAAATGAGCTGCCAAGGGTAGGGCGCGTTTACGGGATGCGAAGTTTTTCCAACGGGGCGGTCTGTCTACTTAAAGATGTCCCCTGCAAGCATCAATACTATGGTTGTCACGCTCAGTCCGATCAGTATGGAGACTGACAGCCAGGCGATCAAATTAAAGATTTGTCCATTGGTGTGCTTTCTCATTATGCTCTTGTCGTTGACCAGCTTGAGCATGAATATCAGGACTACCGGCAAGACCAGTCCATTTATGACCTGAGAAAAATACATCAATGAAATCAATGGGAGATTGGGCAAGAGTATGATTATTCCTGAAAAAATAATTGTAAAGCAGTATAGCCCGTAAAACTGGGGGGCCTCGGAAAATTTTTTATCCAGACTAGACTCCCATCCAAAAGCCTCGCAAATGGTGTAGGCGGTAGACAACGGCAGAATTGCTGCGGCGAACATGGAGGCGTTGAACAAGCCGAATGCGAAGAGCCAGGTGCAGTATTTCCCCGCTATAGGCTCCAGAGCCAATGCAGCCTGAGAGGCCTCCTCAATTTGAATACCGGCCTTGTACAAGGTGGCTGCGCAGGCCAATATGATAAAAAAAGCCACAATACTAACGCCCATGGACCCTATAACCACATCTATTCGCACGGTGCGAAGATCTTGAACGCGCAAACCTTTATCTACAACTGAAGCCTGAAGGTAAAATTGCATCCATGGGGCAATAGTGGTTCCCACAAGACCAGTGAGCATAAGCACAAAAGCCGCATCCGGTCTGAGAGTGGGTGTGGCAAAGGCCTCCACAACCTCGATCCAGTCCGGTTTTACCAGGAAACCAGCCACCACGTATGCCACATAGAAAACGCATGCCGTGAGAAAAACCTTCTCAACTGAACGATAAGTGCCTTTTACGGCGAGCCACATGAGGAAGAGGATGCTCAACGGGACTGCCAGATATCTCGAAATTCCAAATATTTCCAAAGACGCCGCAATTCCGGCGAATTCGGCTACGGTATTCCCCAAATTTGTGACAATAAGCAGAATCATCAGGTAAAACGTGGTCTTAACACCAAATCTTTCCCGAATCAGATCTGAAAGTCCTTTTCCCGATACAACTCCCATTCGGGCGCCCATTTCCTGGACAATGATCAGAACCAGGGTAATGGGGATGAGCGACCACAGCATTGAGAGGCCAAAATTTGCCCCAGCCAGAGAATATGTGGTTATTCCACCAGCGTCGTTGTCAACATTCGATGTGATGATCCCCGGACCAAGTAAAACCATGACCCCCCAGATGGCTATCAATCGGGCTTTCCAGGGATGATTTTTTGGCTCACCTGACTGATGCTGCCTGTCGATTAACAATTGAGTTCCCTCACTAACAATTATTTTCCGAGTTGGGGCGCCACTATTTCAAGAAGGGCTTTGAATCGAACGACCCCCGCTATATGATTTTCGTCATCCACTACCGGAACACCCCTGAAGCCATATTTTGCGAACAAATAGGCCAGGTCTTTTGCTGGGTCGTCAATTTTTGCCGTAATCAGACGGGTGGTCATGATATCACAAAGAGGTGTAAATATCTCGTTGGTCAACAGTTCACGGAGATTTATGACTCCCAGTAGCCTAGCTTCGTCATCAACAACGTAAATGTAATAGATTACGTCCATATCCTCTGCATGTTTCCGGATGTGCGCCAACGCCTCGACTATGGTTTTGTTCGGACTGAGAGTAATGAACTGGGTTGTCATCAATCCACCGGCTTCGTCTTCTTCATGAGCGAGAAGTCCCTTGACCTTCTCTTCATACTCATCATCCATTTCATTGAATATACCTGAAGCCGTTTCCCGAGGAAGATCCGCAATTAGATCCGCAGCCTCGTCAGGCGACATCTCTTCAATAATATCGGCGGCCTTCTCCGGTTCCAGTTGTCGCATGATGGCGACCTGAACCTTAGGATCCATTTCCTCAAGGGCTTCGGCGATGACTTCCTCATTCAGGGAATTCACGAGCGCTGAACGTTCATGAACATCCATGTCCTCGAGTATATCGGCCAGGTCCGCTGGGTGCAATTCAGCAAGTCGAGTCTGTGGGACTTGAAGCTTCAGGTGATCCGGTTTGGCCAATGGTTCAACATAATTCCATGCTATGAACTTGTTCTTTAGTTCATAGTCAAAGAACCATCTGCAAAATCTGGTAATGTGTCTATCAAAACCCAGTCGCCTCAACAAACCTACAAGACCCACTTCGACCTGAACCAGAATCAGTTTTCCATCAGACTCTACGAATTTCAGATCATTGACTCTCTCGACTTTGGCCCCATGAACGTCTACTATCTGTTTATCCAGCAAGAACTCTCTCAGCAGCACTAAAGAATT
>CAZGVM010000039.1:19417-20871 GCA_964528855.1 uncultured Desulfomonile sp.
CTTGCCCGCGTTCCAACAGTTGAGTGGCGACAGAATGGCGGAAGGTGTGAGTTGATTGACGTCGGACCATTTTACGCAGAATTTCCCGCTTGACCACTTTTTCCTGTACACTAATTCAGTTACTTCAGGTAAAGGTTTGTCAAGATCAACTGTAACATCAACAGCCACACCCACAGAAATACCATCCGGCAGTTTTACCGCCAGGTTCAGCAGGTGGCTAAAGTAGTGATGTTTGATAACGGGCGTCTCCACGAAAACATTCCGATCGTCGTTGTCAAGGTTGTTCCGGCGTATCCGGGAACTCAGTATCTCGAATGCTGCTTAGAATACTCTTTATATTGACACAAGCAATCTTAAAATTGAAAAATTGATTGCTGCACAATTGCTCTGGAATGTTCGAATATAAATCGAAATCAATTCCTTTCAAACGAGAACTGATGCATAATCAGGGAACCTTCAGTCTAAGGAGATGGCAATGCCGATCAGGAAACAATTGGAAGTAATGCTGGCCGACGCGCCTGGTGAACTAGCCAAGCTAACAGAAATACTCAAGAACGAACACATCAATATAGAGGCGATGAATATTCAGGACGCAAACGAATACCTTCTGGCTCTCTACGATGTCCGAAGCCAAACAGGAAGAAGAGTAGCCCCGAGAGATTACTACGAAGCTATCCTGAAAGAGTCGGAAAAATATTCCATGATCAGGTTTATCACAGACAACCCGGACAAGGCGTCAGATGTTCTGAACGCAATCGGTTATAAGGTAAAGCTCGAGGATGTCTTGGGACTAGTGCTGCAAAACAAACCCGGGCTTCTGCACAAAGTCTCCAAGGCCTTCGGAGACGCAGGCATCAACATTTCATACACTTACGGAGCCGGTTTTTCCGATAGTCTGGCGGCTTTATTTATTTTCAAGGTTTCAGACATGAAAAAAGCCCTGGAAATGTTCCCGGACGGGAAAATTGAATAGAACCGTTTTGGAGCCGCCTGGCTTGGCGCTAGCGACGCCGATGCGCACAGTCACGGATCGATCATGGGTTTTAGCCAGGCTGATTTCATCCATTTGGATCTTACGTCACTCAATGATATCAATATGTTTTGTATGTGTAACGTCCGATAAGATATATTATGTTAACTTGTAGACTCAGGACAGCTCAGGTTGACTTTAAACTATTGCCCTCTTATCATTTAGCGCCATGGATAACGAAATTCTAAACCACAGAAAATGCCCGTCTCTAAGCGTAGCAGTCATAGCCAAAAACGAAGCGGACAGAATCGAGGCCCTTTTGACATCGCTCGATTTTGTGAATGAAGTTGTAGTTGTGGATTCCGGGAGTTCCGACCAAACGGTGGAAATTTGTCGTCGATATGGGGCTAATGTGATTTTTCAGGACTGGCTTGGTTATGCCAGGCAGAAACAGTTTGCCATGGATCAATGTTCCGGAGACTGG
>CAZGVM010000040.1:0-12088 GCA_964528855.1 uncultured Desulfomonile sp.
ATCATCTTGCGCGTATTTTCCCGCGGGCGCATCAAAGTCAGCCCCATCCAGGAACGAACGGTCTTGGTTTTTGTCCAAACCATTTAGAACATTTTGACTCAATTTAGGCCATCTGCAACCGGATCGATTCTAAAAAGTGGGCACAGAACCTGATATATTATAATTCTATACCATAAAATAACTATTCTATTTCTGTGGTTTACATTTATTTTCAAATGTGTTATGTTAGCTATCAAAAGCATAGAAACACGTAAGTGTATTGATTAGTGAGGAGGCTTGAAAGATGCTCGACAAAGATCAGGCAGGAGCAGTTCAGCGTAGTGGATGGACGAGTGTGCATTCATGGGTATTTCTGGCTATAGTGGCTATAGGGTTGTTGGTTCTTGGCATACAGAACCGTTACCATTACCTGAGTCCGTTAGGGTTGGGAAAGGCTTACAGGATCGACAAGCTGTTTGGAGGAATCCAGGAATTTGATCCCTCGAAGGGGTGGATAGTGGCACAACTTCAGATGGCGCCACCACAGGCAATGTCGATGCTGGGGCCGTCGGCGCCGCTTGTTCCTCCGGCCCAGATGAACATGCCCGGATCCATGCCGTCATCAGGCGATGTGGTTCAACCCAAGGCGGCAGTTGCGCCGACCATGGAAAAAGAAACCGTTGCGCCCTCTCCACAACCAGCCAAGGAACAGGTCGCTGCCACACAGGCTCGTCCGACTGCAGTTCCTGAAATGAGCAAAGAAGAGAAATACAAATTTTTCCAGAAAACTTTTTCTGATTTTGGAGAGGAAGAATTTCAGTTAGCCAATGACGATCTCTACCCCGATTGGAGGAAGAGATATGCGCCTAACGGCAACTGGCCTGAGTTCCTTGGAGTTTACAGGGATTTCATACAGTGGTGGAACGACGCCGGTAACCCTCCGGAGTCCGGATTCAAATTGTGGCAGGACTTCCTGTCGTCCAAATCGGGGAATTAATACCGGAAATATAAGGAAATTATCGATTCAAGCCCTCTGCTGAAATTTCGACCGGGCTTTGACACTAAAAGTCAGGCTCGGTCTTCGCCTTTGGAATCGATGAATCAGACTGCTAAATTCTTGTTTGAAGCGAATATCATCCTGCCAGCGGTCGTTTGCAGGACACTTGTGACTGTCACGTCAACTGTTTTGCCCATGCATTTTTTGCCGTTATCAACCACGACCATTGTGCCGTCATCCAGGTACGCCACCCCCTGATTCGCTTCCTTTCCTTCCTTGATAACTTGAACCCGCATTATTTCTCCGGGCAAGACCACGGGTTTGAGGGCATTTGCGAGCTGATTGACATTGAGAACCTGAATTGAATGAACTTCGGCGACCTTGTTGAGGTTGAAATCGTTTGTAAGAATGGTGAATCCGGTGTCCTTGGCCAGATTGATGAGTTTTTGATCCACTTCTTTTACTGACGGGAAGTCTGTCTCGTCTATTATTATGTTCACATTTGCCTGTTTTTTCATCTTGTTGAGAATATCCAGTCCCCTGCGGCCTCTGGTGCGTTTGCTGGAATCACTGGAGTCCGCTATAGCCTGTAACTCTTTAAGAACGAACTGGGGAATTACCAAATCACCTTCCAAAAAACCAGTGTCGCAGACATCGGATATTCTCCCGTCAATGATCACCGACGTATCAAGGATGCCCACTATTTTTCTAACGGCTTGTGGCGTTTCTTTGATCCTCGTTCTGAACTCTTTGGCCTTGCACGATCCGAGTTGTATGCCTGCGAGACTGAAAACGCTGATCGTCAACCCATATACGGCCGCTATTATTTCAGAATAGTCCAGAGCCTGAGCCAGCGCTGAATTCAGCATGAGGGAAAGCGTCAGACCCACCGCTAGGCCTATTGCCCCACCTATTACTTTTTCCACTTCCAGCGTCAACCATACCTTCAGCAACGATAGAGTGGAATAAGCAGCCAGTATCGATAGTCCGACAACCAGTCCGAGCATGGTCCAGGACGACCCGAAAAGGTTGAACCCTATGATACCCCCAAAAAAAATATAACTCGCTGAAATAAAGAATGAAAGTATTTTACTCAGAGCCAAAAGCTAGTTCCTGTGGAAAGTGGTGGCCAGAAATTTGATGTTTATGTCAGCAGTCGTTGCCCTTTGTTTGTTCATTCTCCATGGACTGATGAAAAATCTTGTTGAGCGTCCTTTCGATTTCTTTCTCTTCCGTTCTTTTGGCGATGGACAATTCCTTGATCAACAGGTTATAGGCCTGATCGAAAAGACGTCGCTCACCGTGCGATAAATCCTTGGTCTCTTTCAACAGACTCAAGTCCCTGTAGACTTCAGCAGCCTGAAAGATGCTCCCGCTTCTCATTTTCTCCTGGTATTCACGATGTCTCCGGTTCCAGGTCTGAGAATCCGCCTTCATCCCACGCTTTTGCAGCACCTCTATGATTAAAGGGACCTCTTGCTCATCTACTATTTTTCTGACACGATTGGATTCTACCTTATCGACAGGAAGCTTGATGACGGGCTTTTCATTTGCGGTCTTGATTTCAGTTTCCAGAATATAACAAAGCTGATCCGAATCCCCTATTTTCTCTTTGCTTATGTTTACTATTCTTGCCACCCCATGGATTGGATAAACAACAACATCTCCGACCTTGAACATCTGCCCAGCTCCCTTCCGAATGTTACCTGTTCCTGGTTCGGCTGAGAAAGCGCTTATTGTTAAACTCTTGGATCTCGTAATGAAATCTATTGAATCAAGAGCTTTCGCTTAGCTCTTTGCACTCTGTGACTTGGTTTTTTTAAAAAAAGTGGGTAAGATTTCTCTTGTCCTTCCCATCAACTGAAACCACATGGTTTCAATTTGTGGCGAGGTTATACAAGTTATAGTAGTTTGTCAACACAAAAGCACAATATGAGGTAAATATGAGTGAACATGTCATTTGCTTTGTCACATCAAACAATTTGGAACAAGCTACTGATATCGCGCGATTTCTAGTACAAAACAGACTGGCCGCCTGCGTAAATATAATAGATCCTATCAGATCGATTTACTCCTGGAAAAACGAAATATATGATGAAAAAGAAATACTTATGGTGATAAAGACCAGGCGCGCGCTATTCGAAAAATTAACGCTGGAAATAAAAAGAATGCATTCTTACGAAGTTCCTGAAATCATATCGACGCCCATCGAAAACGGCCTGCCCTCTTACTTGAACTGGATCGACCAAAATACCTCTGATGAAAAATAAACTACTGGATTTATTACGTTCCGGGGCTTATCAGCTTGAGATAAGCCTGACAGAAAAAGCCGAATTTAATCTATTGAAATATATTGAGATATTAACTTATTGGAATACCAAAGTTAATCTTGTTTCTTATAAAATTACATCTGACCTGATAACATTGCATGTTCTGGACTCTATTACTTTGTTCAAGGTCATTCCGATGACGGCTAACCTGAAAATAATGGACATAGGTTCAGGGGCCGGATTTCCAGGTCTTGTCCTGAAGATTGTCTCAGAGCCTTTGGAAATGACCCTGGTAGAAAAAAACCCAAAGAGGGCTGTTTTTCTGAAAGAAGTAGTGAGAAAATTGGGGTTGGAAGGTATAGTAGTATTGAGCAGTGACTACAATGCCTTGAAGAAACCGGAGCATGTTCAGAGTTATGATTTGGTGGTTTCCCGGGCTTTCAGTTCAAAACCGGAGTTTTTCAGGAATCTGACGTTTTTTCTAAGGAATAATGGATCTTTTGTTATCATGGCTGGCCCATCTTTTGAAACTGGTTCAGTAGTATGCGAAGGTTTTTCGGTAACTGACCATTGGGAAGGTAAGTTACCGCATACTGACAAGAGTAGAAGACTTATCAAATATTCTCGAAGCGCGACATGTACGCTCAGTAGATGAATTTCTCTTCAGAATTCAAAACAGCATTTGAAGAAAAACTTATTAGTAATTAAATAGTTAGGTCAGATTCATTCGTGTAGTCGTCTTCTTGTAAAGGAGTCTGTATGTCTACTTTATTATCAATGAGGACTTACATTTTCATCATGTTAGGGTTTTTGTTCTTCATCATAACGGCGTTCACGATATTTTTAGTCAATTCAAACATGCGTGAACAAGCGTTATTGGAAGCCAAGTCCAAGTCTCGACTGCTTCTCGACTCTAATCTGGCTACCCACACATATTTCACAAAAATTCTCAAACCGAGCCTTTTTCAAACTGTTCAACCGTTTACAACCAAGGATTATTTTGACCCGACCTGGATGTCATCCACCTACGCTGTTGGCCATATACAGGGATTTTTCAAGCATTTCAGCCCTGAACCGTATTTGTACAAGGAAGCGTCGATAGATGCCCGGTCTACTGATAATGAAGCTGATAATGAAGAAAGACTTTTTCTCGACCAATTAAAGAACGACAAAGAGCTGACATTGAAAAGCTCCATCCGTGTTATTGAAGGAAAACCATACCTTACTGTCATGCGTCGCGGCGAGGAAATGGAAAATAGTTGCCTGCGCTGCCACTCCACTCCGGAGGAAGCCCCGAAAGACCTTGTGGCCCGTTATGGACCTGAAAAGAGCTTTAATCGCAAAGTAGACGAGGTGGTTCAGGCAATTTCCATCAAAATACCATTATATGCGGCGTACGGTAATGCTGACTATTTTTCCCTTAAACTTTCAGCTTTTCTAATGAGCGCTTTCTTGGGATGTTTTACTTTATTTTTTGTATTTTTACGATCCTACATGGTTTCTCCTTTGGGAAACATCAGAGACGAAGCGGTTCTGATAGCTGAAAATCCTGAATTAATTGGAGCTCAGATCACCCGGCCGAAAGTAAAAGAACTTGGCGAACTGGTTGACGCATTCAACAAGATGTCGGCCAATCTTAAGAAGAGCTACGAGAGCCTGGAAGAAAGAGTTCAACTACGCACTACTGAATTAACCAAATCCAAAGAACTGCTGGAACATGAAATCCTGGAACGTAAAAAGGCCGAAGCAGGTCTGAAGGACAGTGAAGCAACTCTCAAAACGCTTTTGAACACAGCTCCGGTAGGCGTAGGTCTGGTCATTGACCGTAATTTTCAATGGACAAACAAAACTCTCTCTGAAATGACCGGTTTCGATAACGAAGAACTCAATGGGCGCAGTTCAAGGATCATTTATCCGGATGACGCTGAATTTTTGCGTGTTGGAGAACTAAAATATAAGGAAATTCTGAAAACCGGCAAAGGTCAAATCCAGACCTGTTTCAAGACTAAAGATGGCTCACTTATCGATGTTCTGCTCAAATCGTCAGCTATCGATCCTGACAATCTGTCCGATGGCGTCGTTTTTACCGCCATGGACATTACCGAGCTTCAACAGGCCCAATCAGCCTTGAAAGAGAGTGAGGCAAAATATCGACTTCTGACGGAAAACATGACAGACGTTATCTGGAGCATATCCGAGGATCTTGAATACACTTACGTAAGTCCTTCAATCAGGAATCAGCTAGGATATGAACCTGAAGAAGTATTGGGCAAAAGCCTTCCACAGTTTGTCTCACCAATTTTTTGCGATCAGTTGATAGACGGTTTCGAAAAAAGAATTCAACAGTTCCATCGTATCAACGATTTCTCCAGCCTTACTTTGATAATAAAACAGACCAGGAAAGATGGTTCAGATTTGTGGAATGAACTGCTCGCCAACCCAATTGTGGGAGAAAAAGGTGAGTTGACTGGATTTCAAGGAGTCAGCAGAGACATTTCAGATAGAATGAAAGCCGAAAAAGATAAAATGGAAATTGAGAGACAATTGCTGCATGCCCAAAAACTTGAAAGTCTGGGAGTAATGAGCGGAGGCATTGCGCACGACTTCAACAACTTGTTAACGGTTATAATGGGTAATCTTCAACTGGCTTCCTTTGAGATTCCTCCTGAAAATGAAGTAAGACCGCTTCTGGAAAATGCCATGAAAGCTGCCAGAAAATCGGCCGAACTTTCGCGACAGATGCTGGCCTATTCCGGCAAAGGAGTTTTTGAAGTAACTGACGTTAATTTGAACGACATAGTCATTCAAAATGCGCAGATTTTTGGAACTGCGATTCCGAAGACTATAAACCTGGAAATTGACCTTGGTGAAAAAACTCCATTCGTCAAAGCGGATCCTGGCCAGATTCAGCAGATAATGATGAATCTGATCACTAACGCCGCAGAAGCTCTTGATACGAAAGTTGGCACAATTCGTATATCCACCGGGGTGCGCTATTGTGACAAATCACTTTTAGCCTCAGGCGTATTTCCGGAAAACCCCGAGCCTCAGGATATGGCTTACCTGGAAGTTCTTGACAACGGGTGCGGAATGGATTCCGCGACTATCAGCCGCATTTTTGATCCGTTCTATACCACTAAATTTACAGGGCGCGGGTTAGGAATGTCTGTAGTGCATGGTATTGTAAGGGCACATGATGGCGCCATCATTGTTAACAGTGAACCAGGTCAAGGAACTAAAATAACAGTTTACCTGCCTGTTTCCAAAAACACACATCAATCATCATTACTTCAATCTCCCGAATCATCAAATTCAATTACACTGGAATGTCAAAGAGTTAACGGGACAATACTAGTTCTGGTGGTCGATGACGAGCCGGACGTCAATGAGTTGGTGTGTAAGATGTTGACTAAACAGGGTGTTAACACGATCAGCGCTTTTGATGGAAAACAGGCTGTGGAAATATTCAACAGCAATCCTGACTCGTTTTGTCTGGTCATACTGGATTTGACCATGCCTGAAATGGACGGAGTGGAAACATTCAAAAAAATAAGGGAAATCAGGTCAAATATCAAAGTGGTCATGTCCAGTGGTTATGATGCGGATGAAGTTTTAAAAAAATTCGGCGCTCACAACAATCTTCCTGATGATTTTCTGAAAAAACCTTTTAATTTTGAAAGTGTCAGCAAGGTGATGGCCGAACTGGCGTCTCTTCCTAAATAATGAGTTAATTGAATCATGAGCCAAAAAGCCTGTAATCGCACTTTCAGCGGCATGATTTTCCGTTTGGTTTGATCGCGCAATTGTGATATAGATACCGAGCGCCAGCTTGGGCACTATATATTGTGGGTTATAAGAAATGTCACGCGTAATATGCGTATGTAATCAAAAAGGCGGAGTTGGAAAGACGACCACATCGGTCAATCTTGCCTCATGTCTGGCTCTGGCCAAAAAAAAATGTTTGTTGATAGATATGGACCCACAGGCTAATGCGTCCAGTGGTATGGGAATCAGGATTTCAACAGGCTCTCCATCAACCTACAGTTTTTTGATCCTCAATGACCTTGCAGATAACGTCATCAGGAAATCGTCCATTGATTGTCTGGATGTTATTCCATCATCTCAGGATTTGACCGGCGCCGAGGTTGAACTGGTATCGATGGCAGGCAGGGAGAGGCTTCTTTCCAATGCCCTCCATTTGCTCAGAAATCTCTACGATTATATATTGCTGGATTGTCCTCCATCACTTGGGTTTCTGACTTTAAACGCCCTGGTTGCGGCTGATTCAGTCCTAATTCCGGTGCAATGTGAATACTATGCCCTTGAGGGGGTCGGCAATCTTTTAAAGACAATCCACCGCATAAGACTAGCGTTTAACCCTGGCCTTAAAATAGAGGGATTTCTTCTTACAATGTTTGACGCCAGGAACAATCTGAGTCATCAGGTGGCCAATGATGTTCGAAAGAACCTTGGCTCACAGGTGTTTGGCTCGATAATACCCCGTAATGTAAAGTTATCAGAAGCCCCGAGTTTTGGTAAACCAGTGGTGTTGTACGACATGTCCTCCACAGGCGCAGTGAGTTACCTAGCATTGTCAAAGGAGATATTGGATGCTGAAGCAGAAAGACACAGTCAAAAAAAGACCTGCATTGGGACAGGGTCTTGACGCTCTAATTCCGATTGATCTTTCTTTCACTCCTCAGGATCGGGAGGGTCAAACCATAAAGAGCATTCCTGTTGATATGCTAAAACCCAACCCTTACCAGCCGAGGAGACTGTTCAACGATGAATCTCTGTCCGATCTCGCCAAGTCCATCCAGGAAATTGGTTTCATTCAGCCTTTGATAGTTAGGGAATCTGCGGATGGGAGGTATGAAATAGTCGCTGGTGAGAGAAGATGGCGAGCTGCCGGCATGGCAGGTATGGACACCATTCCTGTTGTAATCAGGCCTTTGAGCGATCTTGAATCTCTTGAAATAGCCATCATAGAAAACATCCAGCGTGAGGATCTCAACCCGGTTGACACGGCAGAGGCTTATGAAACTCTTATTAACAGGTTTTCATATACCCATGAAGCTCTGGCCAAACGAATCTGCAAAGACAGAACCAGCATAACAAACCAGCTAAGATTGTTGAAACTGCCTCATCCCATCAAGGAAGATCTCAGAACACAAAAACTCTCCATGGGACATGCAAGAACCTTGCTGGCCATCGACAACATATCCACACAGATTTCTTTATCTTCAAAGGTTATCAAGAGAAAACTTTCGGTAAGAGAACTCGAGAAAATAGTTCAAAATTTCAAGAACAAGCAGGAAAAGACAAAGAAACCTAAAGACTTGGACATCTGTGAAAATGACAGGATCGAAAAAGACCTCTCCAGCCTGTTATCCACGAAAGTAAAACTGAATATAAAACCTAATAATTCCGGTAAAATTGAAATTTATTTCCACTCCATTGACGAATTGAGCCGTTTGTTAGATACTCTTGGATTACAGGAAGAACTGGCTTGAAATCAGCCGATCCTAGTGGTACATTCATTCTTTAATATATTACCAATTTTTTTAAGACTTTTGCACAAATGAAAACTTTCTGGGAAGAATCTTTGGCCCTTTTAAGGACCAGATTGAATGAACATGCCATAAACACATGGATAATGCCCATGGTCTGTGAAGATCTGAGCGATACCACTGTCGTTTTTTCGGTGCCCAACAATTTTTTCGTGACCTGGATTAAAGACAATTATCTTAAAATTATTAATGATTCAGTCAATGAAGTCACAGGACGTGCGCTTTCCATAGACTTGAGGCTCAGGGAAGAGTCTGTAGGAATCAATTACCCGACTATTGAAATTCATGCGCCTCAGTCCGCTACTGATAGGGAAGCTCAATCTATCACCGATTATGTCCGAAAGAAAAATATCAACCCGAGATATACTTTCGAGAGTTTTGTAGTGGGGTCCTGCAATCAATTCGCCCATGCTGCAGCCCGTTCCGTCTCAGAAAACTTGGGCGCATCATACAACCCTTTGTTCATTTACGGAAGTGTAGGTCTGGGCAAAACACATTTGATGAGCGCCGTTGGTTATGCTGTGGCCTGCAGGGACCGATCACGAAACATAGCTTTTGTCACATCTGAAGAATTCACCAACGAAATGATTAACGCCATCAGATTTGATCGAATGGTGGATTTTAGAAACAAATATCGTAGCCTGGATCTGCTGATGATAGATGACATTCAGTTCATAGCAGGCAAAGAGAGGACTCAGGAAGAATTTTTCCACACATTCAACTCGATTTATGAGGCTTCTAAACAGATTATAATTACGTCTGACCGATTTCCCAATGAGATACCAGAATTGGAACACCGGTTGAGGTCGAGGTTCAGTTGGGGATTGATAGCCGACATGGGGTCACCTGATCTGGAAACCAAGGTTGCAATTCTAAAAAGAAAGGCCTTTGAGGACAATTTTGATTTACCGGATGATGTGGCGTATTTTTTGGCCGAGCAGGTGGAGTCAAACATCAGGGAGCTTGTCGGTTATCTCATAAGGCTAATAGCCATGAGCACATTGCAGGGCATTCCGATATCCGTAAACCTGTCAAAAATAGCTTTGCGCGAAATTCTTCACAGAAACACAAAGACGATTACCGTTGATGACATAATAGCATGTGTTTCAAAGTCTTTTAACGTAAAGCCTGCAGATGTGAAGTCTCGAAAGAAACATAAGTTATATTCATTACCTAGACAGGTAGGAATGTTTCTGTCACGAAACCTCACTGAATTATCTTATCCTGAAATAGGGGCAGCCTTTGGTGGAAAAGACCACTCGACAGTGGTTTACGCCGCAAAGAAAATCGAAAAAAAAATAGAACAGGATAATTCGTTCAAAAATTTGATCGAAGCGCTGAAAAAAGACATCAAGGGAATTTGAAGAGAGTTTGTTGTTAAAAACCTGTGGACAAACTGGTTAATAAAAATTTTACCGGCATATCCACAAAACATCCTCGATTTTATCAACCGTCTCTCAACAGCTCCAAGCTGTTTGGAAACGCCTTGTTAAACTTGTTTTCACAAAATCACAGTGCCTACTATGACTCTTATATTTTTTAATTATTTATGATTTAAGAAAAGAGGAAAAGCCCATGCAGTTTGAAATGAACAAGGATTATCTTGTAGAAGGGTTGTCAAAATTAGTCCCAATAACTGAAAAAAGATCTCCGCTACCAATTTTATCTCATGCCCTCATGGAGCTTGACGATCATGGCATAACCCTTACGGCGACTGATTTGGAGGTGGGCTTACGAATAAATTTTGATTGCAGTGTGGTTGAACCAGGGAAAATAACTGTTCCAGCCAAAAAGTTTTATGAAATAATCCGGGAACTCAGAAGCGGATCAATTTCTGTCACGTCGAATGATAGAAATAGACTTAACATAGTGTCAGGACCGTCATCTTTTGATCTGGCTGGAATGGATTCTGCAGATTTTCCGGTCTGGTCCGATCATGAGTCTGTTGAAACTTCAGAAGTAGAATCGGAGTCCTTGATAAGAATGTTGGACAAGACCCTTTTTGCAGCATCCAACGACGATTCGAGATTCAATCTCAACGGGGTTCTCTTCGAAAGGGAAAACGTAAGGACCAAACTTGTTTCTACCGACGGTCACCGCCTGGCATTGATAGAAACAGACATGGAATTACCCACGGACTCCAGGTTCATTGCCCCCAAAAAAGGTCTGGTCGAGCTAAAAAGATTTCTGGAGAACATGAAACAAAAAGTCCAGTTCGGATTCGAGAAGAAGAACCTGGTAGTAAAAAGCGAAAGGGCTATGATGACGGTTCGTCTTATTGATGGTGATTATCCGGACTATAACAAGGTTATTCCTCAAAGTTCAGGCCAAAAAGCCTTCATAGACAAAAACAACCTGGTTCAGTCATTGAAAAGGGTGGGTATTTTAACATCGGACAAAAGCAGGGGCATTACCCTTGAGCTAAAGACTGACGAACTGAGCATGAATGTTAACAATCCCGAACTTGGTTCCGCTGAAGATTCCATTCCGGCGGAATTTGCTGGATCCGACGTCCAGATAATCATCAACGTTCAATATTTGCTGGAAGCCTTGAATGTTATTTCCGCTGAGAAGGTTTCACTTGAATACCACAAAGAGGGGTCCCCGGTTATAATAAAACCACATCCAGAACAGGACTATTTCAATATAGTAATGCCAATGCGAAAATAACTGACCATAACTTGTTTTAGAAGTTAGAGGGAGAAAAATTGACTGACAGCGGTGAAAAACAACTCTACGGAGCTGAACAGATAAGGGTGCTCGATGGTCTGGAAGCCGTTCGTAACACTCCAGGTATGTATATAGGCAACACTGGCGTAGAGGGGCTCCATCAACTAGTCTGGGAAGTTGTAGATAATTCCGTTGATGAAGCTCTTGCCGGGTATTGCAAAAAAATCTCCGTGGTCGTTCATCTCGATTCATCTGTTACCATCGAAGATGACGGCAGGGGAATCCCCACCGATATGCACCCAACCGAGAAAATTCCTGCTGCAGAAGTCGTAATGACAATATTACACGCAGGTGGAAAATTTGACAGTGACACTTACAAGGTTTCTGGCGGACTCCACGGAGTGGGTGTTTCAGTTGTGAACGCACTCTCGGAGCTTTTAAAACTGGAAATACGCCGAGGAGGCCAGGTTTTCCGTCAAATCTACAGGAGAGGCAAGAAAGTCACTGATCTTAAAGTCGTAGGGACTACCAAACGCAATGGAACCAAAATTACTTTCAAACCGGATTCGGAGGTTTTTGGATCTGGGGAACTAAACTACGAC
>CAZGVM010000040.1:12098-20341 GCA_964528855.1 uncultured Desulfomonile sp.
GCATCAAGGTTGCGTGAACTGGCTTTTCTCAACAAAGGTCTGTCCATAAGTTTTGATGATGAACGATCCCAGAAACAGAATGTTGTTTTTGAATTCGAAGGCGGAATAGTCTCCTTTGTCGAGCATCTCAACAGAGCCCGCAAAACAATGGAAGGCAACACCATATTCATAACGGGTGAAAAAGAAGACAACTGTGTAGAATGCGCCATACAGTACAATGACGGATATTCTGAGACTCTTCTATCTTACTGCAATAACATTAATACCTTTGAGGGCGGCACACACGTTTCCGGATTCAGGGCGGCATTAACAAGAACAGTCAACCAATATGCAAACTCGAAAGGTTTACTTAAAAACGGAAAAACAAACCTGACTATAACCGGGGATGACTTGAGAGAAGGTCTTACGGCTATTCTAAGTGTCAGGATGTTGAGCCCTCAGTTCGACAGTCAGACCAAATCCAAGCTCGGCAACATGGACATCAAAGGTATCGTTGAACAGTTAGTAAATGACAAGCTGTCTGAATACCTCGAAGAAAATCCAAATACCGCCAAATGGATAATAAACAAGGCTATAGAAGCCGGTCGTGCCAGGGATGCCGCTAAAAAGGCGCGAGAACTGACACGCAGAAAAAGCGCACTCGAATCTGCCGCCCTTCCAGGAAAGCTTGCCGATTGTCAGGAAAAGGACCCTGCCGCTTCTGAACTCTTTCTGGTCGAGGGTGAATCTGCCGGTGGTTCGGCCAAACAGGGCAGAGACAGAAAATTCCAGGCAATACTACCGCTCAGGGGTAAGATCCTGAATGTTGAAAAGGCCCGCTTTGACAAGATTGTACAGAGCCAGGAGATAAGAACTCTCATCACAGCCATGGGAACAGGCATCGGGGAAGAAGATTTCGACATATCAAAAATTCGATACCACAAAATCATAATCATGACCGATGCAGATGTTGACGGTTCCCACATCAGAACCCTGCTGCTAACATTCTTTTACAGATGTGTCCCCGATGTGGTGAACAGGGGATACCTTTATTTCGCTCAGCCTCCGCTCTTCAAGATAAAAAAGGGTAAGGAGGAATTCTATGTAAAGGATGAAAGCAACCTTGACGATGTGGTGCTAGGATATGGACTTGAGAATGCAAAGGTCCTTAAAAGTGACGGAACGTACGTCGAAGGGATAGTTCTGGTCAATCTGATCAAGAACCTCTTGAGAATGGAGAAGATACTCGAACTTTTCGAGCGAAAGAATATGGATGCCCACGTGTTCAAATCCTTCCTGGAGGCAGGACTGAATCAATCCAGTCTGGACACCAGCGAAAGTGCGCAGGACCTTCTCCAACTAACATTGGACAGGATTAGTACAGAACATCCGGAAATAGCCATTCTTGAATCCAGGATCGATAAAGACGAGGAAGAATCAAAGTATCTCATAGAATTGAAAACCAGACGAAATGGACTGAACCGCACTACATGCATAGACTATGAAGTTATTGATTCGCCCTCTTTCATGGAACTACTTTCGATACACAACAAACTGAACGCTCTGGGAATACCACCGTACACTCTGGAATCCGATGGAACATCGACTGCTTTCGGTTCTTTTTCCAAGCTGGTTGAAACAGTAATTGAACAAGGCAGAAAGAAAATTTCAATACAGCGCTATAAAGGTCTGGGCGAGATGAATGCCGAACAGTTGTGGGAAACAACCATGAATCCTGAAAACAGGAAAATTCTTCAGGTGAACGTGGATGACGCCATAAAGGCTAATGAGATATTTTCCACTTTGATGGGAGATCAGGTAGAACCTAGAAGGGATTTCATAGAGAAAAACGCCCTCAATGTAATGAACCTTGATTACTAATGAACATGCTCTACAGACCAGGATTATGCGGTACATCCAATACAGCCGGCTCCTATAGGTTTTTGGAGAAGAGCCTGCAAAAAAGGCAGTAGCCTGAAGAGACCACTGCCTTTCATATAACCATTCAAAATTTTATATTGAAAATTCAGGTGAACAGTCTGGTTAGACCTTGGGCCTCGGAAGTAGTCCACCTTTTTTGGCTATTTCCCCTACTTTTTCTTCCCATTCGATCGCCATAATATGAACACCTGCGACACCCTTCATTGCTTTGAGTTTCTCCAGCGTTTCCACTGCGATTGTGATACCTTCCTCGGCCTGTTTTTCCTTTGGAGTGTCTTTCATGCGTTTGAGCAGATCTTCCGGGACATCCATGCCAGGCACATTGTTGGCCATGTATTTTGCCATACCAAAGGATTTGAAAGGAGTCAGACCGGCCAGAATGTAGACTTTCTCGTGGAGTCCTCGATCTACGACCTGTTTCATCCATTCTTCGAATTTTGGAAGGTTGAAAATACACTGGGTCTGGATGAAATCCACGCCTGCGGCGACCTTTTTCGCCAATCGTGGAACGCGTATTTCGAAAGGATCTGCAAAGGGGTTTTCAGCTGCGCCTATGAACAACCTGGGAGCCCCTTTTATTTCCTGTCCGCCCTGAAACTTACCCTCGTCACGCATCGTCTTGACGGTATGGATCAACTGGATTGAGTCCAGATCGAAGACATTTTTGGCTTGTGGATGATCACCGAATTTCTGGTGGTCGCCCGACAGGCAAAGCATGTTCTTGATGCCCAGAGAGCAGGCGCCCAGAATATCGCTCTGCATGGCAATGCGGTTCCTGTCACGGCAGACCATTTGCATGACCGGTTCCATGCCTTCCTGAAGCATCAAGACGGAAGCGGCGATAGACGACATACGAACCACAGAAGTTTGGTTGTCAGTAATGTTGAAGGCGTCCGCACTATCTCTGAGCAGAGCGCATTTCTTCTTTACTACCTCAGGATCGGCTCCACGAGGCGGACCGCATTCGCCGGTAACTGCAAAATGACCGGCCTTGAGTACTTTTTCCAAATTGCTGCCCGATTTATATTCTGCGCTCATCTCTGAAAGTCCTCCCTGATCATTGTGCGTGGGCCTCCATCTCGATTGTGTCTCCAGTCATTGGCCCCCATGAAGTCTTCATAACGGTCCATCTGGTTTAATGATTTAAGTCGATCTATTATCAACTGCCAGGCGCAATCAACTTCAGGGTTGATTTCGCATTTTCCTTTTGTTGATCCGCCACAAGGCCCATTCAGAAGACTCTTGGAACACCTGGCGATCGGACAAATTCCTGCTGTATAATAGAGTTTACAGTCACCACATGTCTGGCAACGCTCAACATAGTAGCCTTCTTTTTTGGAGCCGCCGACGAATGTCGTGTTCAGAGCGGGGTAAACCGGCTTGCCCAGATAGGTTTCGGCCATGAAGTTGACTCCGGCGCCACATGCCATGGACAAAACGGCGTCTACTTCCGGCATCAACGCCTGAACGCCCTCGATATATTCGGGATCGCATTGACGTTCAATAGTTTTTTCAATAATCTCGAGTGGTTTTCCATCCTTGTCTCTGGCCATTCTTAATTGACTGGAAAGCACTCGCACCTCGTCTTCCCCACCGGTCAGACAGACAGTGACGCAGCCGCCGCAACCAAGAACCATTATTTTATTGTGGCCCTCGATCATTTTAATGATTTCGTCAAAAGGTTTTCTTTCTCCAATGACCATTTTATGCCTCCAATTGGTCGTTCCTGAGGACAGAAGGTTTTAAACTCAGGCCGCTGCGCTGGTAGCTTGAATTTTCTTATTTAATGGACTGGGTCCCAGTTGTTTGATCTTGGCATAAAATTCGCGGGCCACTTCCGCGAATCTCGGACCCATTGCTGCGCTCATATTGAACATCTCAAGACGCTCAGGCTCTAAGCCGACTTCCTGGATCAGTTTCCTAGTGTAGTTAACTCGCGGTTTGGCCACAAGATTGCCGTGAATAAAATGGCAGTCACCTTCAAGGCAGCCCGCCACATAAACACCGTCCGCCCCTTTTTCAAACGCTCTGAGCAGAAAAACAGGCGTTATTTTTCCGGTACAGGGAAGACGAATTACGCGTATGTTCGGCGGGTACTCAAGTCTCATACTACCAGCCAAATCAGCGGCCCCATACGCGCAATAGTGGCAACAAAACGCTACTATGATAGGCTCAAATTCTGACATTTGCTTTGTCTCCCGATTATTATCATGTACAGAAGGTGGATAGGTAATAGCTGAATTTAGACCAATATTAATATTTTTGCAAGAACACAAACCGCTTAATTGTCAGTAACTATTGCGCCAGGTTCCCGTTTTTGATCTCAATCTGAAATGCCATGTAAATTCAATATTTAAATCACTTTTACAATGATTCCCAGTTTTCATCCTGTTCAGAGGACTCCATCAATTTCTCAATCATTTCAAGATCAGAAAGAAACTGAAAATCCCTTTTGGCGCCGCAGTCCACGTCAGCCGGATCAAATACCGGCCTTTTTTGCATTAACCCAATAAGCAAGGGCGCAAGCGGAAGACCCAAATTCTCGACTCCGCCTGCACATTCACCGAGAAAACGTCTGGCCTTGTACAGTGTTTTCATTATCAATGTGTAACCGTGTCTGTAAAGATACTCCATGTGGTTTAAACGCATGATGTCGAGGGGAGTTGTCTGCTGGTGGCGTCTGACGATATCCTCCATGGCGAGATTAATATAACCACTTGTCTTTTGAAGACTGTTTTTGAGTTCAGCCACCGAGCCAGTGTCTCTGCCGTCCGCCACCATGACTTTGTTGGCAACATGAGCGATTTCAGAGTTGATTCTATCTCTTAAAGAGTCATCTTCAATACCCGCCAGTGCCTTTTCAAAAGTGTTTCTTCCCGTCAGAACTATAGTTGGGTATCTGAGTAATCGGTCGTTGTAGAAGTCCTGTATGTCTTCGAGACTTCCGGAATCGTTCTCGGTGGTCGGTGTGAGCGCAGGATCAAGTAGCGAATAAATGTCCATAGCGTCTTCAAAATCCGGGAAACCACGGTCTGCCAGACGCGCTGAACGCCATTTGTAAGCAGCATCCTCGTATTCAGGAAGCCATCCTGAGGACAGGATCTGAACAAGCTTCATGTAATAATTCGAATCATATCTGAAAATGCAATCCAGGAATTCCTTGAGGTAATATTCAATCCCTGGAATTTTAAAATCTATGAAATAGCTATTGTCCAGTGTGAACGGAGGTAAAAAGTCCAACTGTTCTGTCAGGTCAATATCGGGGTGTTTCAATTTCACGAAAATGGCCCTGTTGAGAACCGAGCACAATAACTCAGGGTCAGTGACCTGAACCAACTGTAGGATCTTGTCCTCTCCGATGTTTACAAGTATCTGGAACCATTTTGCAATGGAGGCTATATTGAGATCGTTTCTTATCCACAGATCGATGTCCAGCAAATACATCAATTGTCTGCCGGTGGTCAGGGCTATAAGATTGAGGGCGTTTTCCTCGCCTAGGTCCTTAATAGTGAAAAACATCTCTTCTTCCGAAATTTTTCTGATTATTTCGCCCGGTCTTGAAACAACTGCTATGAGCTCGTCCCGCGTCCTGGATGGCAGGTTTCCAAAAATCTGTAACTTCTGATCCAGACCCAATGAGTTGAACTGATCAATAACTTTCAGATAATCGTTTTGTGATTCATGATTTTTCATGACAACAGTCTATCTTTTTCGTAATGTTTAATCAAAGGAGTCTGAGCGGAATTAATAACAAATTTGATCCAGGAGTTAAACAGGAAGGAGTGAATATATGGATAAATTGACAGGAAAAGCAATTATAGCAATGGGTGGCGGCCCGACTGCCGTGATTAACCAGTCATTAGTAGGGGCGGTCCTTCAGGCAAGACAATATCCCAATATCACCCAGTTTTATGGGGCGTTCAGGGGTGTTGAGGGCCTTGTGGAAGAGCAATTGGTAAATTTGACTGAAGCTACAGGGAACAATCTTGAAATGGTAGCCATGACCCCCGGCGCAGGTATCAGAAGCACACGCGTTAAACCAAACGAAGAGTATTGCAAGAGAATTTTCGATGTTTGCAAAGCCCACGGAGTTCATTATTTCTTCTACATCGGCGGAAACGACTCGGCGGAAACATGCAGAATAGTCAATAAATTCGCTATGGAAGCCGGCTATGAGCTTAGAGTCGTTCACATTCCCAAGACAATTGACAACGACCTCAGAGTGACGGACCACTGTCCCGGTTACGGATCGGCGGCAAAATTCGTGGCCCAGGCTTTTATGGGTGTGAACCTTGACAACAGATCACTCCCTGGCGTTTACATAGGAGTGGTCATGGGTCGGCACGCCGGATTTTTGACCGCAGCGTCCGTATTCGCCAGAAAGTACGATGATGATGGCCCTCATTTGATTTATGTCCCGGAGAGAGCCTTTGACACCGAGGAATTCCTTGGGAGCGTCGATGACGCTTACAAGAAATATGGACGTGTGGTGGTGGCGGTCTCCGAAGGCATCCAGGACAAAAACGGCACAGCCATCGCCGCTACCCTGGTCAAGGAAGTCGAGAGGGATTCACATGGCAACGTCCAACTGTCGGGCAGCACATCTCTTGGCGATTCCTTGTCTGATCTGGTGAAGGATAAGCTCAAGATCAAAAGAGTCCGTTCAGACACTTTCGGCTATTTGCAGCGGTCTTTCCTGGGGTGTGTCAGTTCGGTGGACGCCAATGAAGCGCGGGAAGTAGGAGAGCGTGCCGTTCAGATAGCCGCCTGGCACAGGATCGACGGTTCAATCACTATAGAGAGAGTTGGTGACTACAGCGTCAGATACAACCTCACCCCGCTTCAGGATGTGGCCAAAGAGACAAAATCCATGCCCGATTCTTTCATAGACGGCGCCAACAACGTAACTACAGAGTTCAAGAATTACGCAAGACCTTTACTCGGCGAATTACCGGTTTACGAGAGAATTCAGGCGCCACCAGTTTCAAAAATTCTAGTTCCGGGAATGCTCCAACGGAGGATTAATTGAGAAGCGATTTGATGAAGAACGGTCTTGGCCGAGCGCCATCCCGTGCATTAATGAAGGCCATGGGAATGACCGACGAAGAGATAGCTCGCCCGTTGATCGGCGTGGCAAATTCGGCGAATGAAGTTGTTCCGGGTCACATACATCTTGACCGGATAGCCGAGGCGGTGAAGGCAGGCATCCGTCTGGCCGGCGGAACCCCCATGGAGTTTTGCACAATCGGCGTGTGTGATGGGCTTGCCATGGGGCATGACGGAATGCGTTATTCTCTGGCATCAAGGGAAGTTGTGGCCGATTCGGTTGAAATCATGGCTATGGCTCACCCCTTTGACGGGCTGGTCCTCATCCCAAACTGCGATAAAATTGTGCCCGGCATGTTGATGGCCGCCCTCAGGGTGAACATTCCATCGGTAGTAATCAGCGGCGGGCCGATGCTCACAGGGAGGCATCATGGCGCAAAAACGGACGTGATAACCGTTTTTGAAGCTGTAGGACGTGTTAAATCCAGTCAGATGACGATGGACGAATTATGTGAACTCGAGGACAAAGCCTGTCCTGGATGCGGTTCCTGCGCTGGAATGTTTACGGCCAACTCCATGAACTGCCTGACCGAGGCTTTAGGTTTAGGTCTCCCAGGTAACGGGACCATCCCCGCAGTTTATGCGGCGCGGATCAGGCTTGCCAAACAGGCGGGCATGAAGGTGGTCGAACTGGTGAACAGGAATATCCGTCCTCGCGACATCGCCACAGAGATGGCTTTCGGCAACGCCATGGCAGTTGACATGGCCCTCGGATGTTCCACCAACACGGTATTGCATGTTCCTGCGATAGCCCATGAAGCGGGTGTGAAAATCAGCCTGGAGCTTTTTGACCAGATCAGCCAGAAGACACCGCACATTTGCAGCCTGTCCCCTGGGGGACCGAATCACCTGGAGGATCTGGACGCGGCCGGTGGGGTACAGGCCGTGATGAAGAGACTGTCGGAAAAAAATCTGGTAGACACAAAAGTCATGACCGTAACGGGCGACTCACTTGAGCAAAACCTCCAAAAATCGACTGTTTTTAACGACGAGGTTATTCGGACCTTTGAAACGGCTCACAGTTCCAGAGGCGGTATAGCCATCATGCATGGTAACCTGGCGCCAGGCGGTGGAGTGGTGAAACAGTCTGCCGTCGCCAGGGAAATGCTCTGCAATACGGGAACAGCCCGAGTCTATGATTCGGAAGAAGCTGCAGTCGAGAGCATTCTAAACGGATTGATAAATCCCGGAGATATCGTGGTGATACGATACGAGGG
>CAZGVM010000041.1:0-1578 GCA_964528855.1 uncultured Desulfomonile sp.
TCCACCGTCCACCAATTTGACATTTGAAGGGAAGGTAAACTTCTTCCTGAGTTCTTCAACTACCCTGACCCCAACTCCTTCGTCCTGGAGCAAAATGTTCCCAACACCAAGGACCACTATTTTTTCTTCTGACATGTTTCCTTATTTCTTCCTTGAGAAAAAGCCCCGTTTCTTGGGGTTGACCTTTACGCCCTCTATCTCGGCCAATTTTCTCAGTACATCTTCATGCTCTTTGGTAAGATCTTTTGGAGTCTCAACATAAACCACGGCGATCAGATCGCCGCGTCCTCTTCCCCTGAGATGAGGAACACCCTTAGCCTGGAGTCTCAGGTTCTGACCAGATTGAGTGCTTTTGGGTATATCAAGCTCCTCTTGACCCTCCAGCGTGGGAATTTCAATTTTTCCCCCGAGGGCAGCCAGACTGTAGGTTATTGGAACGCCTACCACTATGTCGTTGCCTTCACGTCTGAAAGTCTCGTGACGTTTTACGTTCATGAAGACGTAAAGATCTCCCGGAGGCGCGCCTGGATCTCCCGGTTCACCTTCACCTGAGAGTCTGAGCCTTGAGCCTGTTTCCACACCCGCAGGTATTTTAAGGGTGAGTTTCTTTGATGTCAGTATTCGTCCTACCCCTCGACATTTTTCACAAGGGTCCTTGATTTCCGTTCCGCTGCCCTGACATTTGGGACAGGTAGCGCTTATGGAGAAAAAACCCTGAGATCTTGTCACCTGCCCCCTACCACCACAGGCAGAGCAGACGGATGGTGCAGCTCCGCCCTTGGTTCCCTGGCCACGGCAGTCATCACAAACCTCATGTCGCGCAACCTCGACCTCGGTTTCTTTGCCAAAGACCGCCTCCATGAATTCTATTGTCATTTCCAGACGGAGGTCGGCTCCGCGCCTGACAACATTCCTGCGCCCCCTGGGAGATCCAAATCCAAAAAATTCCTCAAAAATATCTCCAAAAGAGGAGAAAACATCCTCAAAATTCCTGAAACCCTGAAAACCCGACTGTTGAAGACCTTCATGTCCGTAACGGTCATAAATCTGACGTTTTTCAGAGTCACTCAGTACTTCGTATGCCTCTGCGGCCTCCTTGAACTTTTCCTCGGATTCTTTGTTTCCCTTGTTTCTGTCCGGATGATGCAGCAAGGCCAGCTTTCTGTACGACTTCTTTATTTCCTCAGGGGTAGCGGATTTGCTCACCTCGAGGATCTCGTAGTAATCACGCTTTATCATGGATTAAACTCTTGACTCATGTTTGATGATCAGGCTGATCACAAATTGCAACCCATATACAAATGGTCACTGTATTCTGATTTGTCATGCCCTGACTGGAAGTTTTTATGCGGTTTTTTTGGCCTTTGCTTTTCCCGCACAGGAATCAATCTCGCCTTCCTTTGTTAACATGTTGATTATACACTTTGTTCTGAATTGACAATAAATTTTGGGACTGTGACAACATGCGCATTCTTCACACATGCGAACACCATCTTTTTCACAAAAAAACACCCCGTCTCTATCGGGGTGCCGATAACAAGCATCCATTGTCTCACCTTCGTTACAGTTTCTATGACA
>CAZGVM010000041.1:1678-20257 GCA_964528855.1 uncultured Desulfomonile sp.
TTACTATTCCGGAATTTGTGTCATTTTTCCAATTCTAAGCTCATGGACCGGGATTATTATGTCGGCAGTCTGTTTGATCCGGTTCATGCTGTCATAAGCCTCAATGGTGTCTAAAAGGACTCCAGGAAGGATAACATTTCCTGAACTGGGGAAATTTTCATCACAGCAGCATAGACCGGTGATTACGGCCTTGCCTTTCTCTGTGTCCACTACAACAGACTGTCCACCAGGGGTGTGGCCGGGAGTTAGCATTACACTAATGCCATCCACAATTTCCGCATCCCCTTCCAAAGTCTTGATGTTCACTCCGTCCAGCACATCAGGGTAATATCTGTGGTCCACGGGATGAGGATTCATGCAGAATTCCAGCTCTCGTTTTTGAACATAGACTTCGGCATTTGAGCACAGTGAGTCATTTTCACAGTGATCATTATGTAAATGCGTGTGTATTATGATATCGACGTCCTGTGGCTTCCAACCTATGGTTTCGAGGGCATCTTCAAACTGCAACACTGGAAAACCTGTTCTTTGTTCAAGATCATCAGGCGCTATAAAATCCTCAACCCCAGTGTCTACCAGAATCTTTTTGTCGCCACCGAGGATTGCAAACACGTATATGGGTAGCAGGATTCTCTTACCGTAAAAACGTTGATAGGTTAATATCCCCTGATCGGTCTCATTGAAACCGACGGCCAACGGATGGATGGTGTATGTGGCGCTCATTTTGACACTCGCTTGATAACTCTCATTTTGCACTCACCAGTTATCATGATGACAATCATTCCAGCGGCATTCTTGATGGCTCGAAGCAACTGAGTCGCATGAACCTAATCTTTTAACGATCGCACTTCAAGATGTGTAGGATTCACCTGATCGGTGTGTCCTAAATGTACATGTTTTCTCTTTTCTCGCGACCGATGGTAGAGGTTGGGGTTGCCCCATAGTTGTGCCCCGGAAGAACGATCGTATCTTCGGGGAGTGAAAAAAGCCTGTTCTTGATGGTGTCCTGCAGCACTGAGAAAGAACCTCCCGGTAGGTCCGTGCGCCCGACCCCACCAACGAAAAGTGTGTCCCCGGTAATTATGTGCCCTGGAAAAAGGAGACAGATTCCTCCGACAGTGTGCCCGGGAGTATGTATGACTTCCACCGATTTATTGCCGAACACAATGGAATCCCCGTCCTTCAGCAGCAACGTTGCAGGCGGAGAAGGCTCCGCACCGAACATGGCCAACATCCCCATGTTCGGGTGAGCCAAGGCATCCGCTTCCAGTTCATGGATGGCTATGGGGGCGCCTGTGACACGATGCATTTCTTTGTTACCAGCTATGTGATCGACATGTGAATGTGTGTTAACGATGTAATTGATGCTGGTTATGCCGCTTTCTCCGGCGGCCTTCAACACTGGCGCTGAAGGGCCGCCCGGATCTATCACAATACCTTCACCCGTGTTGGGATCACCCAACAGGTAGCAAAAAATCTCGAATCCACCGATTTGTATTTGTCGTAATATCACTTATCCCTCCGCGAACCTGACACAGCAGGTGGTTGATACATGCAATAAGGCTCCTCCGACATGTAGGAGCCAGAATTTTCGTAGGCTCTGGCACGGCAACCACCACAGAATCTCAGGTAGTCGCATTTCCCACATTTTCCGGTCAACATACTGAATGTCCGTAAGTCTCTGAACAAGTCGGCATTCTCCCATAGCTCTCGGAAGGAATTCTTTCTAACAGTCCCAGCCTGAACATCAAAATATCCGCAAGGCTGTAATTCACCGATATGAGAAACGAAACAGAAGGAAAGGCCGCCCAGGCAGCCACGCGTTCGGGCATTAAGCCCAAAATTTACCTCATCGACCTTGACCCCTTCAATGGCGGCCTGCTGACGCATGATACGATAGTATTGAGGAGCGCAGGTAGCTTTTGTTTCCAGCTTTGATTTGCGCCCCAGTTCATAAAATTCAAGGAGTGATTCCTCATATTCTTTAGGATCCATCTCCTCACCGGACATGTCCCTGGCGCGACCTGTAGGCACCAGGAGGAAGACATGGAAGGCCACTGCCCCAACACGCTCTGCCAGCTTCATGATGTCAGATAGTTGATGTCTGTTGCGTTTAGTGAGTGTTGTGTTTATTTGAACCCCCACACCGGCGGAGCGTAAATGTTCTATGCCCTTCAAAGAGGCGTCCAATGATCCCGGAATTTTCCTGAACTCGTCGTGTTCTCGAGCCGTAGCGCCGTCAATGCTTATACTTGCCCTGGGGATTCCAACTCTTGCCAACTGCTTCGCTACGGAGTCATCCACCAGAACGCCGTTGGTGGCAATTACCGCCCTTAGCCCGGCTTTGACAGCATAATCGGCCAATTCAAAGAAATCCGGTCTCAGCAGTGGCTCTCCTCCCGTCATAATGAGGATGGGGGCTCCTACTTCTCTTATTCCATCAATTAAATTCTTACCTTCTGAAGTTGTTAACTGATTTGGATCAGCCTCGGGACATGCGCCTGCCCGACAATGTATGCAGTTCAGATTGCATGCCCTGGTCATTTCCCACGCGACCAGCCTCAATTCAAACTGTTTCACTTTTTCCTCTTGTTTGGGTTTTCCTGCAGCAACCTGGCGGCTTCCAACGAATGATATGTGATGATCATGTCGGCTCCTGCGCGCTTGATGGACGTGAGGGTCTCCACCATGCATCGATCATAATCAATCCATCCGTTTTGCGCCGCCGCCTTGAGCATGGCGAACTCACCACTTACGTTGTAGGCGGCTATCGGAAGATCGAATGCGTTTCTGACTCGCCAGATTACGTCCAGGTAAGGTAAAGCAGGCTTGACCATGACTATGTCGGCGCCCTCGTCTACATCCATGCCAACTTCCCTGATGGCTTCATCGGAGTTTGCCGGGTCCATCTGATAGGCTCGACGGTCGCCATGTTTAGGGGCGGACTGGGCAGCGTCCCTGAAGGGTCCGTAAAAACCGGAGCAATATTTTGCTGAGTAGGCCATAATCGGCGTAAGTTCATGACCGGCCTCGTCGAGCGCTTCCCGAATTGCGCCTACCCTTCCATCCATCATGTCTGAGGGCGCCACCATATCTGCGCCGGCGGTGGCATGGGAGACAGCCACCCTGGCAAGAATGTCCAGTGTGGAATCATTGTCCACCTCGTCCTTGATCAGAACGCCGCAATGGCCATGATCAGTGTATTCACACAAACAGACATCAGTGATGACGATCAGGTCAGGATAGGCGTTTTTCACCTGCCGGACCGTCCTCTGAATAATTCCCTCCCGGGAATAACCCTCAGAACCTACGGGATCCTTTTTGGTCGGGATGCCAAAGAGTATGATTGCGGGAATGCCCCTATCCACAGGCTCTCTCAGTTCCTTTATCAGGGAATCAGGTGAAAGCTGGAAATGACCGGGCATTGAATCAACAGGATTTTTTACGGCTTTTCCCGACACACAAAAAAAAGGTAAAATAAAATCCTTAACATTCAGTTCGGTTTCGCGAATCATGGATCGCAAAGCCTCTGTTCTTCTCATTCGTCTGGGTCTATATTCCGGGAAACGCATGACATCTCCATTCTTGGTCATTCTAAAACATTGTATAAGCCTGATTTACGGGCGTGTCAATCTATCACGTTTTTCTGCAAATTGCGGATTGAAAACCGCAAACAGTCGATAAATGGTATTGTAAAAATGAAAGAATACAAACGCGTATCCAGAAATAAGTCGAAGAAATGCCTTTTCGTTTTTGCTCATCCAGATGACGACTCATTCATTAGCGGAACAATCTCCCGTATGATGACAGACGGAGTCGATGTCCATTGCGTATGGCTGACATCCGGCGGTTACATGGGGGGCTCACTCAAACGTGAGAAAGAGCTTTTTGCAGCAGCGGAAATATTGGGCCTGAAGCGATCGGCCATCAGGCTGTTGAGATTACCGGACCTCGGCCTGATTCGTAACCTGAAAGTGGCTGTAGACCTATTAGTCCGTATCTGTGAAGCCTTGAATCCTCAAACCGTTTATGTAACTGCATTTGAGGGGGGCCACCCTGACCACGACTGCGCAAATTTTTTGGTCTTTGAAACTCGCAGGATAACCGGCATGATTTTTGATATTGTCGAATTTCCTCTTTATAATGGATCCGGCAGTCTGATTACCTGGCACTGGCGCATCAACTCATTTCCCAATGATGACGGATTGATGAGGGAGTTGCCATTGACCTCTTGTGAGGTATCTGTCAAGCACCGGATAATGCAAACGTATTCGAGCCAGTGGATGTACATGTTCCCTGCCCGATTGGCCAGCGCCGAAAAAAAAATGATAAAATCAGGTGAGCCTCAACGACTGTGTCCTGACCTGCGCGATCATACGCTCAAACCACACTCGGGAAAACTGAACTACGAGCGATGGTTTAACATGTTCATGAGGATAAATTTTTCTGATTTCAGGGAGGCAGTCGAGAGATCAATATCTTGATTGTGAGTTGAAACTATCTGGCAAACCGATGCTATTGCGGGTGGTTTGATGTGCTCCAAATTGAGATTCAATTAATTGTAGGGGAAAAGGCGAGTCTTCGAAAAGCCCCGCCTTTGATGCGTTGATTCGCCAGTTTCTATTCATCATCACCACAATCACAGTTCGGGAGCATCCATCGGAAGACAGCTTGGACAGAACCAAAATAATTGGGTTCCGAATACCCCATACGGGCGCATTTGCGCTGAGCTTCATCCTCGTTCTGAACGGAAAAGTAACTGGAGCATTTGTAACAGCCCTTCTCAGCAACGAATTTTCTGCAAACCACGAATACTATGCTGTGCGCTGTAGCGGGCAGTCCAAACGAAATGAGAGTCACCACGACTAACAAAAACTTTCGCCACGCCTTCATTCTTTTCCTCCTCCTTTCGTTCAAATGTTCTAGGCCCTACTGTTTAAATGGATTATCCATGTAGTCCGGCTCTTTGTCAAATTAACAATAGCCCAAATATTCAACGTATTTTTGCCTGTGCGGGAATCGGTTCGAGGAATTTTCTGGAATACCAATGATGGATTTCACTGCCACACAATTTCTAAGGTCTGCGCCACCATGTTGACAGATTTGAGAGCCTGCGATAAAAAATTCCAATGAGCACAAATCACAAACCTAACACGAGATTTTTGATGGGGAATGAGGCCATTGCGCGTGGACTTATCGAGGCGGGTTGCTCGGTTGCCACAGCCTATCCCGGCACTCCCTCCTCCGAGGTTATGGAATCACTCACCAAGTGGAAAAAAGAGCTTGATAGCCAAGTGTATCTTGAATGGTCGGTCAACGAGAAGATAGCTTTTGAGGTCGCCTACGGAGCCAGTCTGTCAGGCGCACGCTCTGCAGTGACCATGAAGATGGTGGGGCTCAATGTGGCGTCGGATGCATATCTAAGCGCGACCTACCTGGGTATTCGAGGCGGAATGGTGTTGATCGTGGCAGATGACCCGGGCCCGCATTCAAGCCAGACGGAGCAGGACTCACGTTTTTTTGCCTGGCTTGCAAAAGCGCCTGTTCTTGATCCCTCCACCCCCCAGGAAGCTCTTGAAATGATTAAAAGAGCTTATGAAATCTCTGAAAAATATGAAGTCCCCGTTATGCTTCGACCATGTTTGAGGGTTTGCCATGCCAGGCAGAACATAAAACTCAATCAACCCATCGAATCAGTCGATTGTGGCCCGTTCAAGAAGAATTGGACCAGATGGGCAGCAATACCGAAGTTCAGACTTGCGCTGCACGCTGAATTGAATCAAAAACTTGAGACCATGACTCAGGAGGAGACTGAGTGCTCACCGTCCCTGATTCACGAAGGTCTCAAGGGTGATATCGCCATCATCACAAGTGGCTCGGTTGCGTCGCATGTCATAGACCTTGTAGCCGATGAAGAGCAGTTCAAGAGCGTCAATGTTTTCAAGCTCAATATACCTTTCCCCGCCAACCGTATCGCATTGCAGGATGTTATCGACAAGCATCGGAAAACTCTCGTAATAGAAGAAACTTATCCGGTCATAGAACTCCAGGCGACCGATCGACGCAAGCTCGTTGGCCGTCTCTCAGGGCTGGTTCCGCCACAAGGAGAGTTGACTCCCGAGGTAGTGGAAGACCTCATGCTTCTGGCGCTGGATCAGCCGGTCAGGGACAGGCCCGATGTTCAGATCAAGGCCAGAAGACCCTCCTTGTGCGCAGGTTGTCCGCATAGGTCCGCATTCTTCATGCTGCGTCAGGTCTTTGACAAAGGAATTTATCCTGGTGACATAGGATGTTACACGCTAGGGACAAACATGGGCGCTGTAGACACCTGCCTTTGCATGGGCGCTTCCATCGGTATGGCCTCAGGATTCACTCACGCGCCGGGTAATGACTCTCCTGCTCAGATAGTGGCTACAATAGGAGACTCGACCTTTTTTCACGCTGGAATACCGGCTTTGATCAATGCGGCGCACACCAGGACATCTTTTACTCTAATACTGATGGACAACAGCGTAACAGCCATGACCGGAGGACAGCTAACTCCGGCGTCTGAACACCTGGCCGACGGCTCACAGGCTGTTCCGATCAACATTGAAGACATCATCAAGGCTTGTGGAGTGGGTTTAATCGAAGTAGTCGATCCGTACGATTACGGGCAGATGAGAGAAGCATTTGAAAGAGCGAGAGACTATTCTTTCATCAACTCTTCAGGAGTTTCAGTAATAATTACCAGACGTCCCTGCATCAGAACCAGGGGGGTGGCGCTTTCGTCCGATCGTTATACGGTTCTGGACAATTGCGAACGATGCATGACCTGTGTCAGGGACCTTGAATGCCCAGCCATATCCTTTGTCAAAGAAACAAAGAGTGTTGTCATTGATCCTGACATGTGCTCTGGATGCGGATTTTGTGTTAGTGTTTGCCCATGTGGATCAATCACCAAGAAGGTTTCCCAATGAGTCAAATAGTATTATGTGGACGTGGCGGACAGGGTATAGTTTTTTTGACCAGGCTGATCGGGGATATTGCCACTGCAAATGGGCTGAACGTAATATCGGCCGAAACACATGGCATGGCCGTCAGAGGCGGCTCTATCAACAGTTGCCTTAAAATAGGGAATTACAGGTCCTCGCTGGTTCGCTGGGGTAAGGCTGATTTCGTAATTTCCCTGGATGAAAACGAAACGGGTATTAATCAACATTTCTTGAAGCCTGATGGACTTATCCTTGAAAATTCGACAAAACCGTCAGAATCAGGAACATTTCGTATAGACGCCACAGGCTTGGCCAGAAAACTTGGCATGGTGCAGCTCGAAAATGTTGTCACCTTGGGCATGGCTTCAGGCATGGCGAATTTTCCCCTGAGCCCGGATGAAATAAAACGGGGTTTGATGTTCGACAAGAGGGAAAGTGTACGACAGATGAACATGAAGGCCCTCGAATTAGGAATGAAGGCAAAAGGCAGCAGCGCATCATGAACAGGCGCATTCCCTGAATAGCGCCCTTTTTACCGGACGGGATTCAATTTGAATTGCTCAAAACTATGGAGGCCACTTGAAAATTGAGGACGTTTTATTACAGTTAGCCGACAGGATACTGGATTTCGACGAGGCTTCGCTGGCCCAACTTCAGGAGAAGTATCTCAACAAGGTTTCGGATTTTACTCCCACAAGAGATTGGGAAAGATCCATAATTGTTTACTTTCTCATCAATTCCGTACGCGTGAAAAACAAGATATTCAATGACCGTGTAAAAGGCTCCCAGAACACGGATCCTCTTAAATCCGCCAAGAACCTGTTAAAAATAATAAAATAGGTTTACTCTTTAACTTTTCTTTTAGGATTTAAATACATATATCTGACTTTATGAATGATTAAAAAAATACGGAACCTTTTTTTATATTGATTTTCTTATAAAAAAAAGTATAATAAGAATGTCCACAAATGGCTGTTTTACATTTTTTGTTTTGAACATTGACGCCTATCAAGAGTCAATAGGGTATTGGGAATGCTATATTTGAACAGCCGGGTCTGAAAGGAGAAGCGTCATGCCTAAGAGACGTAGATTTACAATGGGTTGCATTGTTGCCGCCCTAACCATAATGCCTCCGATCACAAGTTTGTCTTTGGGACAGACCTATGACAATTCTTCGTTGATGCAGGGCGGATCGGGCCAGGAAGGCTCCATGCCCCAAGCCTATCATCCCTATTGGCACAATTATCTGGACAATATGCAGCGTGAAGGCGGCTATTACGCAGTGACGGGTAACTATGGCGGTACCCCTATAACCAGTTATTACCCATCTTCATCATCCAGTTCTGCCATGAGTCCGGAGATGACCCAGCAATCGAACATGTATTACAATCCGTCTGATTACTATGGAGCGCAACAGCAGGGCTATCAGCAGAGTCCCCAGGCTCCTCAACAGGCGTATCAGAGCGCTCCGCAAACATATCAGGCTCCCCAGCAGACTTATCAGCAGGCGCCAACGGAAAGCTCACAGAGGTCTTCCAAGAAGAAGAAATCGACCGGTCAGGCAGTTCAGCAACAGCAATCATATTATCCCCAGCAGCAGGCCGGCTATCAGCAACAGTCCTATCCCCAGCAGAATTATGGGTATGGTCAGCAGCAATATCCTCAGCAGACTTACGGACAGCAACAATACCCACAACAACAGGCTTCCGGTCAGTATCCTCAGCAACAGGCCGTTGAAGATGGATCATCGGGTTTGAGCGGAGATCCTTCGGTTCAGGCTGCACAACAAAAGGCTTACGAAAGGGCAGTTGCCAGACAGAGAGCCGCTGAATTGGCCGCCCAACAGCAGACTGCCATGCAGGAGCTTCAGCAGACCCAGGCATTATACGCTGCTGCCCAGCAGAAATTGAAGGAACAGGAAGTCAGGCAAAGACAACTGCAGGATGAGTATCACAAGAAGGCGGTAGGTGAAGCGTATGAGGGCCTTAGAACGGCCCAGCAGAGATATTACGAGTTGATGGGAGTGAGCGGCGAATCGGGAACCGGACCTACCCGACAGGCTCAATCACAGATGGCGTCCCAGGCTCCGGCTCAGTCATTGCAGTATGCCGGACAGCAGCAACCCTATCAGCAACAGCCGATGGCGGCGGCGCAGCCGCAAACAGTTCCGGCAGGGGCTTATCCTCAGGGTTATCCTTCAGCGGCCCCTCAGCAGGGCTATCCCCAGGCGGCTAATCCGGGCCTGACCGTGACCCCTCCAGGAAGCGCTACACTGCTGAGGATTCAGTCACAGCAGGAACAACAGCAACAGCAGGAATCGGGAGGTTTCTGGTCCACGCTAAAGGAAATCTTTTCACCGCCGACAACAGCTCCAATTCCTAATCAGCGCAGCATGTTCGACAACAAGAAGAGCGCTATGGATGAATGAGATCTAAGCTGACAAGAAATAATAAAGCCCGGTGATTGCCGGGCTTTTTTTTGTGGGCCGTCTGTTGTCAAGTCGAACAGTCTGGATGGCCTGTCATGATTTAGCTAGCTCCTGTAGGTCTCCTGAATCATGTCATTGAGATACTTTTCCGGATTTACCACGGCTATCTTGGGAATCTCGAACTCGGAAGACCCGCTTCTTTCCATCACCAACTTCAGGCCATGATGATAATTCTGGAATATTTTCCGGCAGACTATCAACGGCGCCTCAGATCCGTCGAGAGACAATCTTATCAGTTCTCTCAGGGCATCATCTGCAAATCTTATTCTGATGCCATAAATCCTGTTGAATTCTTCCTCAAAGGTTTTTACGTCTTTTTCCAGTTTCAGATAGCGCTTGTAAACAGTTTCGGCTGACAGTCCCATTTTTGTGGCCGATTCTACGACCAGTTCAAGGGCTTCCCTGGAAAGGGAATGTCCATAACACTCGACGAATTCATCCGCTCTGGATTCCAGTTCTTCCAACAGTTCGTCTCTCTCTAGAGCATCCACGTCATCGAACAGTTTGCATCTGGATGGGTGATACTCGTCCTCCAGAATCTTGGCCAGATACGGTCTGGGATCAATGGCCAGCTCCCTGGTGACAGTGAAGCGCTTGACATCAGTTGATGGCAGAACCCGCTCAAATCCTACGAGAATTTTTTCGACCACACTGATCAACGCCCTGGCGCCGGTCTTTTCCTTGTGAGCTTCATGGGCCACTACCCCCAGGGCATCGTCCGTGAACCTGATGTCAATGTCATAAGATTTGAAATCCTGCTTTTTGGATGTGACCACACTGGAATATCGATTCTTGAGGATCTTGTACAGGTCGTCTTCGCTCAAATCTTCCAGCACTGCCACAACGGGAATTCTTCCCACGAACTCGGACTCAAATCCATATTTGATGAGATCCTCGGCTTTGACCTCTTTGAAAAGCTCCGAGCGGTTTTCCTTTTTCTTGAGTTCTGCTTCAAATCCCAGCCCTTTGGAAAATAATCTTTTCGAAACTATTTCATCCAGTCCGTTAAAAGCTCCAGAAACTATGAAGAGAATATCCCTGGTGTTAATGGTTTTTTTGAGCCTTTTCCCGGTCTTCTGGAAATGGGCAGCCGCTTCCATCATTGAAATTGGATCATGGGCAACTTTTAGATCAACCTCTGTTTCTTCCATTGGCTTGAGCAGGTTTCTCTGGACACCGGCCCGAGAAACATCCAGACCTATTGTGTTGCCTGATGACGCTATCTTGTCAATTTCATCGATATAAATAATGCCGTACCTGGCTTTTGCCATATCACCGTCTGCTTCCTGAACAAGGTCTCTCACGAGGTCCTCGACATCACCGCCGACGTAACCGGTTTCACTGAACTTTGTAGCATCGCCTTTGACAAATGGCACCCCGAGTTTCCTTGCAATCAGCTTGATGAGGTATGTCTTGCCAACACCGGTCGGGCCGATGAGCAGAATGTTGTTCTTGATTCTGCCTATACCTTCTCGGTCTGCACTATCGCCGTGTTCCTGAAAATAGCGTATTCTGTTGAAATGCGTACATATCTTGGTAGCCAGAATTTCCTTGGCCTCGTCCTGCCTGATAACGTATCTGTCAAGATAGTCATGCAGTTCGGCCGGTTTCATGTCGAAACGCATCTGGTCAGGGGCTTTTTCAATACTGGCCGCCTTACCCTCTGAGGATTCATCAACTCCGGGCCAGGGTCCAATCTGAGTCCCCATGATTCTGATCCGATTCCCATACTTTTCCGCAAGGAAATCATTTATTTCTTTCTCGATTTCCTTGGGGTCCGGCAGATTTGTGTCCTTCATGGAGTCTTCAATATTCATTTATGTTGACCTTTCAGTTAAAAACGCATCATCGTTTTCTGTCTATATGATAAAGAATATAAGTAGTGTTGAGACTCTCGTCAATCTAAGCACACCAATTAAGAAACTGTTCCTGTCCAGTTCGCAGCTCTTGTAAGTTTCTTCTTTATTATTTCCATCAATCTAATAGGTTATGCTTGACTCCGGCTCAACATAGGTTTTATATTTGTAGCTCACAAATGAAAAAATTTTCTCCCTTTCCCTTTCTGACCGCTCGAACAAGGGGGTCGGACGTGACGAAAATAGTCAAATCCCAAGACTCCAAACATTCAGGTGGAACCCTTGTGACTCCCGAGTTCAAGGGTGTGTTGGATTCTCCGGACGCTATTCAACAGCTTCAGGTTGATTCATCGAACAGGGAATCGGCTATTACAGAGCCGCCTCGTTTGATACAGCTTTACAAAACTGTGTTGGAGTCATCCAAAGACATAATTTCAACAATGACCCTGGATTTGAAATTCACCTATGTGAGTCCAAGGGTAACAGATGCCCTCGGATTCACTCCGCAGGAAATGCTGGGTCTGAAACCTCTTGACTTCGTAACGCCTGAATCCAGGATCCTACTAAAATTTGACTTCGATGAGTGGCTTCGGAATTCCCGATCAATTGCAGACCAGACTCAGAATTCACTAACTGTGGAACTTCAACAAATCTCGAAAAATGGGAAGAAAATATGGACAGAGATGACGGGGTCTTTTTTGCGCGACCATAGTGGTTCTCCACAAGGCATCGTTGCGATCTGGAGAGACATAACGAAAAGGAAATTATTGGAACATGCGTTGCGAATCGCTTATGAATCTTTGGAAGCTAGCGTCATGGAGAGAACATCGGAACTGGAATCCATAAATGAAAAACTTCTGCTGGAAATTCACCGAAGACAGCAGGCCCAGCAACGCCTCATCGATAGCGAGAACCGGTGTCAAGCCATTTTTCAGGCCGCTCATGATTGCATATTTATCAAGGATAAAGAGCTTAGATACACTCACGTCAATCCCGCAATGCTGGAACTCACGGGTAAACCGGCCGGCGAAATATTGGGTAGACGTTTTGACGATGTTTACGGCAAGGATGGTGGGATTCCCATTCAAAATGCCGATTTACGGGCTCTGCAGGGACAATCGGTAGAATCCGATTACACCCTGATACTGGAGGATCGTAAAATTGTGTTGAACTGCATAAGAGTTCCCATACGGAACGAGGATGGTGAGGTTACCGGAATATGCGGAATAGCTCGTGATATCACGGAGAAAATGGCTAGAACCTCCAAAAGAATTTCTCTTCCGACAAGATATTCTTCCAGAGTTTATAAGTCTACGTTGAGGGAAATTGAGTTAGTGGCCGGAACAGAAAGCAATGTGCTGTTCCTGGGTGAAAGCGGAACCGGAAAAGATTATCTGGCAAAATATCTTCATGAAAGATCTCGCCGCTCAGGAGGGCCATTTTTTGCGGTGAACTGCGCTGCGCTGCCATCGACTCTGGCGGAATCAGAGCTGTTTGGTCACGAATCGGGAGCTTTCACAGGATCAAGGGCCAGAAAGCGCGGATTGCTGGAACTTGCGGAATCCGGCACCCTGCTGCTCAACGAAATAGGGGAACTGGCTCCCAGCCTTCAGGCTAAACTGCTGACTTTCCTAGATACTCACACGTTTACTCGCGTAGGCGGCGAAAAGTCTGTAAGTATCGACGCCAGGATTCTTGCGGCCACGAACCGGAACCTCGAAAATGAGGTGGCGGCTGGAAACTTCAGGCGGGACTTGTTCTTTCGACTAAACGTTTTCGCAATAGTGGTTCCACCATTGAGGGACAGGATTTCCGACCTGCCGATGTTGTGCGAAGATCTGATGGAAGGATTGACCCGTAAACTCGGCTTCAGCAAAGTACCGACCGTGGACGCCGGCGCTATGAGAATTATTCAGTCTTACGCCTGGCCTGGCAATATTAGGGAATTGAGAAACGTGCTTGAGAGAGCTTTGATTCTATCGGGAAGAGACAAAATCAGGGAACGGGACCTGATTGAATTGATGCTTCCGATTAGGAGCGAAGGGCCGGTAGAGGAAGAAAGAAATATGCCCACCTCGGAGCGCCAGCCGATTGATGACGCTGTCAGATGTCTTCAGAAGACTCTGGTGCAGGAAGCCTTATTCAACAGCAAGGGGAGCGTGACCAAAGCCGCCGCTTCCCTGGGAATGACCCGGGACGCCCTCAAATATCTAATGAGAAAACTCGACTTATCGCGAAAGAACGCCGATTGATCCTGGCCAAGCCGGGTCATTGTGAATCAACCCCATGAAGAGCGCACATCACCTGATCCCGTTCAAAGGCTCCCCCTGCCCTGTATCGACAGCCTCCCCCACAATCATCGGCCGCTTCACAGTCCTTACAGGCGGTCAGGGCTATCGGCGTATGCTCGAGTTTTGTCCACGCGCTAAGAAGCCCACTCTCCACATCTCCAAGTATTCGCTCAGGATAGAGCCCACAGCGACATATCTTTCCGGAAGGCAGCACGGCAGTCAGATGTCTCCCGCAAGTCCATCCTGCCGACGAACCGTGGTAGGAGCCTCCAAATCCGTACTTCATTCTCTCTGCCGCTTCATGTAGAGGGACCTCCAGTTCGGGATGGTGGGCAAAACGTCCTTTCACGCAGGGGTAGTCGATGCTCCATTCACGAACATCGAAGCTTTCCAGCAGCCTGGACATCTCGTCCCACTCATTCAGATTGCCGGAATGAATCATGGTCGCCACTGACAGATCAATCCCCGCGTTCCTGATCGATTGCATTGCCTTCAGGACCGCCTTATATGATCCGGAGCCACGGATCATTTCATGCCCGGGCTGCATTCCGTCCAGGCTGATCTGAATTTCGTGAAAATTTAGTGTTCTGGCAAAACTGTCGTTGAAGAGCATACCGTTGCTAAGAAGCACGAACCTTAACGGAAATTCCGGCAACACACTGTTAAGTTTATCAAAGTGCCTATAAAGAGTGGGTTCCCCGCCGCTGACCAGAACCCTCAACCCCTGCATGACACTGAACTCACTGAGCAAGCCGTCTATGAGATTCCCGGGAAAGTCATCGGGCTGATCGTCACCCAGATAGCAGTGGGCGCATCTTAGATTGCAGCGATATGTCACCAGCCATTCCAGATAACGAAGTGATGGAATTGGCGATTTTCCAAGAATCATTTTTCTGGGTTCAGCATGCGCAATGGACTCTAGAAGGCCTTCATCCAGACAATATCCCAAGAATTCACGATCCGGCTCCAGCGCTTCAATAGTCCGCGTCCCATCACATTTTTTCAGGAATTCAAAACCGTCTTCACTAACTTCATAAAGTTCATCATTCAGGATGTGATAGGCATAAAGCTCTTCCTGATGTTTCAATGCGGCATGGGCGCTTAGGCTCACATATCCGCCATCTCCCAGGTTGTCATGGTTGGCTGCACGCACATCCGTTAGAGTCAGCAGGCCTTGTTGAAGGGCCAGAGAAATGACGATCAGCCCACCACAGGGAAGGCAGTTCTCCGGTGGATCATCCGAAGTGAAATCACAACCGTCTACATAAAAAGGACATGGCTTGCAAACATTTGATCTGAGGAATTCTTTAAGGAAGGAAGAATCAAAAGCCTCTGAGTCGAAATCTGTTTCGCTCAGAGGCTTTGTTTTCGAGATGTCCAGCGCCAGGGCGAAACCCCTGCACCGATCCTCTTCTATTCGATCCGGCTTGTAAAATGAACAATTGCTCCGGCAAATCCATTCATCCGGTGTGAGACTCTCCATTGATTATCCCCCTGAGACCGGATGAATCATGGCCGGTCTGAAGTTAGCAGGAAGCTTTGCACTTGCACATGCCTTTGGACACTTTGGCGACTTTTTTGATCTTCATCGGGTTCCTCCAGTAATTATTAAACGACCTGACTTAAAAATAGCTACCGGATCGTCCGCTGTCAAACAAAAATATGTATAACTATTCGACAAGACTGGATAAATCGCACGTATTGATCTTTCATGACATCATCCTGATACATCCTGGGTGTTCATGACACCATGCGCAACAGCAGCGAAGAATGATGGCATTTTTTCAGGTGAACAAAGAGGCACGCGCATGATCACTTTTAGGCAACCCAGCGTTTTTACACCATTACACGGTTGGTTTGTGCAAACTTGAATGTTTTTTGATTCGGTCGGGTTCTTTTTCAATAAAAGTTCAACTTCTTACGGCTGACTACATTTTTTTCATCAACTGGTTCGCCGCTGTCAGTAAAGGATCCCAGACAGGTGAAAAAGGTGGAGCGTACGCCATATCGGATTGAAAGAATTCATCCAGCCTCATACCTGCCTGCAGAGCGACAGCGAGTGAATTTATTCTATGAGCGCATCCTTCACGACCTACCATTGATCCTCCGAGCAATTTTCCGGTTGGCCTGTCTGCGACCAACTGAACCAGTATAGTTTGATTGCCCTTATGAGCATGGGCGCGTGATCTACTTTTTATAACCTCATCTACGGCGTCGAAACCTTCTGCCAGTGCTTCATCGATTGACAGGCCCGTCCTGGCAACTTCCATGTCCAATACCTTGAACACGGCGCTTCCAGCGACTCCCGGTAATTGGACCCTGTCCTCCATGAGATTGTCCGCCACAGCCCAACCGGCCCGGTTGGCCCTTAACGCCAATGGAATCCAAACCCTTTTCCCTGTGACAACGTGGAAAGAATCGGCACAGTCACCGGCAGCGAAAATGTTAGGGTCCGAAGTCTTCAAGAATTTATCGACAGCAATTGAGGACTTCGGGCCTAGCGAGATTCCCGCGTCGGCGGCTATCTCTGAATTCGGGACAACCCCCACGCTTGAAAGAATCATGCCGGCGTCCATCTCGCCGCTATCCGTATTCAGTCTCAACCCAGACTGAGTGGATTCGATAGAGTTTAATTTGGAGACAAAATGAAGTCCGATTCCTTTCCCGGTCAATTCTGATCTGATCGAATCGGCCATTTCCGTAGGCAGATATGGAATAAACCGTTTAGACGGTTTGACCATATCAACATGAAAGCCTCTTTCATGAAAAGCTTCGGCCATTTCCAGGCCGATGTATCCCATTCCGATGATAATGACTTTCTTGACATTCCTGTCGCTCAGGAAACCCTTTATGGCACGACCGTCTTCAAGCGACTTCAATGCAAGGACACCCTTCAAATGAGATCCCGGGATGTCAGGAATGATCGGTCGTGCGCCGGTTGCGATCAGCAGCCTGTCATAAGTGATTTCTTCGATATCTCCCGAGCGTCCCTGATGCTTAACGATTCTGGTCGCCGGATCAATAGAAGTTGCTTTCCTGCTCAACCTCAGGTCTATGTTCTGTTTGGATTTGAATACCTCTGCCTTTCTCACAACGAGATCATCCATTTCCCTGCCGGGCACAGCTATGTTGTAAGGCATTCCACAGGCTGAGTATGAAACATCCTGGGTTTGTTCAAGAACTATGATGTTCAGGTCAGAGTGATTTCTTCTGGCCTTGGATGCGGCGCTCATGCCGGCTGCGTCACCACCAATTACTACAAAATGCATTTTTGGCCCCCTTTTCAGAAAGTTTGGAGATGAATTTAGTAATGATCACGTGTTGAAAACAAACTTTCGGCGCACGCTACATTTGCATGTGACCGGATTCGAATTAACGACCCCACCTGTCCGGATCGCACATCTATTCCGGTGATGGCAAAAAAGGCTCAATTAACAAGTTTCTTTAAAGCAAGCTTTAGCGCTGATTCCAGGTCGATGTCCGATCCTTCCGTTTTTAGAATACCATCAGCCATCGACTCAGCCGTTTTTTCCTTGTAACCTAGATTAACAAGAGACGAAATCAGGTCCGTTTGAATGTTGGTCTTTAATCCGGCCGGTGCAGAGATGGGGCTTAGCAGATGAGATTTATTTATTTTCTCCTTTAGCTCCAGAATTATTCTCTGCGCGGACTTTTTTCCGATTCCGGGCAAGGATGACAGCTTCTGAGTGTCATTTCCCAGGACAGCCACCTTGAAATCATTTGGTGGAATACCGGACAGAATGTTCAGAGATGTCTTTGGTCCGATACCTGAAACCCCTATAAGCATTTCGAACAGGGTTTTTTCCTCAAGGGAAGCAAAACCGTAAAGCTCAAGAGAGTTCTCCCTAAGCGCCGTGTGAATATGCAGGAAAGCTTCACCCTCGCGGGGCAAAGATTCAAGGGAAACCAGGGAAACTGATACATCATATCCCACCCCCTGCACATCCACAATCACCCGGTTGATGCCTCGGCTTATAATTTTTCCTCTCAAACAAGCTATCATTTTTTCACTTTTTCCGGGCGGGCTATGTGCGAATGGTATAATGCCATGGCCAACGCATCGGATTGGTCAGGTGAACGCAGGTCTTTTAGACCCAGAATCTTTGAGACCATAAACATTACCTGTGATTTATCGGCGCGGCCATACCCTGTAAGACCCTTTTTGATTTCCAGAGGGCTATATTCAGCAACATCGAGTCCGTTGGCTTCCCCGAGAGCCAATATGACCCCTCTTGCCTGAGAGAGTTTTATGAGACTCTGGCTGTTTGTCGCATAGAACAGTGACTCAACTACCATAGTGTCGGGGCGGTGAGTCTTGATGACCTCATCCAGTTCACAATGAAGGGCGTAAAGTCTCTTCGGCTGGGAGGTGGTCTTTGGAGTTTTGATAACCCCTCCGGCCTTGAACCGGGTAACAACACCTGTTTTTTCCAGAACTCCGTAACCCGTTATTATGCTCCCGGGATCAACGCCGATTATTACCACACCAAGTATCCTTTACTGCTGAATTTAACAGAGTAAACAAAACATTCCACAACGGCTTGAAGGTTGTCCGGAATCTTTGCAGCGCATGGCCTGACAGAAAAAACAGCCAGATTCATGTAAAAGTGTAATTGTTGATTTAAGCCGACAACTTCATCATTTCTTCTTCTGAAATGTCAAAGTTGGCATATACGTTCTGGAGGTCTTCGTGATCGTCAAGGACGTCCATCATCTTGAGCATTTGTTCAGCTTTTTTTCCATCAAGCTTTACGCTATTCTGAGGAATCATGGTTATCGAAGCCTGTTCAATCTTCCAACCCTGGTCTTCCACAGCTTTTCGAACAGTTTCAAATTCTGAAAGGTCAGTAGTGATCTCGAAAACTTCGTCTTCCAGTTTTACATCCTGAGCGCCACTCTCCAGCGCAAGCTCCATTACCTGATCTTCAGTCAAACCCTGTACCGGAATA
>CAZGVM010000042.1:0-19908 GCA_964528855.1 uncultured Desulfomonile sp.
GACACCGTAGTCATCGGTTCGGTCTATTAGATAGGCCGCCACGAAATCGTCTTCGGACATTTTTGCAGTCTGAGCCAATTCACCTATCTCTACGTTGCTGATCTTTATCAATGCAAATTTTGAGATGCCCTGCTCGGAGAGTCGAATTAAAGAACGAGCCTCTGATGAGCAGATGTAAACCGTAGAAATAAAATCAAATCCGGACATATACCTCGCCGCCACTAGCGCGGCCGTTCGACGGCCTCCCACTGTATGGTGAAAGCCATAATATTCGTACAACTTCTGCTGAAGGTTGTCTGCTAATTTGTCTCCTTTCTCGTACAATTCCCTGGAGATATACCGGAGAGATTTTCCGAGGTCTTCCGCAGCGTAAGCCACAGGCCAATCGATACGAACATGAAAATGTGACAAGCCATACCTGTACTTGCTCTTGATGGAGGGATCTAACTGAAGCAGAACCGAAAAGTCCGATTTTAGGAGCGTCTTGAGCAAATCAGGGAATTGCGAGTCATTGAAAAAACGCATTCGGTGATGAAAAACATCTTTGAGGTCAAGGACGCCAAGGTGATGGAGATTTTCCTTGGTAACCTTGTTGGAGTCAAAAAATCTGATGTGTATCTTCGATTCTGTGGGGATAGAGCCTTCGGAAAATATCACGATGAAATGTTTGTGGTTTACATACTCATGACCAACATTTCTGGACCGAGGCTTCAATTCCCTCATTTCCACAAAGGGATATTCTTCCTTCTTTTCCTTGAATGTTCTGTACGATTCAATCAAACCTTCAGCTATGAAAAGTCTGTCCAGCTCATCTCTCAAGAAAAAATAAAGACACCTACGGTAACGTTCGTTCCAACTAATTGCATTACGTCGTACAAACGGCATAAAAGAATACCTTTCGCTTACTACAAGGACAAATATATCATCTGTAATGTAAAAACTGTCCCGAGCGCATATTAAAAAATGTAGAAATCTGATCAATATTGGACTGTCGGTAACAGAGACGTTCTTTCGACTGCTGAATTATAAGGCTTTACAGATTACCAAAGCGCGGCAAGACTTGCAAGCCGCGGAAAAAAAATATATTTAAGACTTATGGTTTGAACCCACTTCGGAAGGCTTAATAATGAACGACATAGACAGTAAGAAACATTTAACACATTTTGACGAAAGCGATGATTCGGAAGATTTCGCGTCCTTATTTGAGGCCACTCAGAGAACCTCCATGAATTCTTCGGCGGCAGACAACAAGGTTGTCGCTGATATTGTCTCTATCGGAGATGAGTGGATCTTCGTTGACATAGGTGGAAAAACCGAAGGGATGATATCCAAAGGAGAGTTCCAAGACGACGCTGGCGAACTGACAGTCAAGAAAGGAGACCCTATCACCGCATACATCATCAGAAAAACCGACGGTGAAATTCTGCTGAGCCGTAGAATGACCATGGCAGCTTCCTCCGAAGCGGCTCGTGAAGCTTTTCAACGGCGCATTCCTGTCGATGGACTGGTGATGGAAGAGCGAAAAGGTGGCTATTCCGTCAAGGTGTTCGGGAAACTGGCATTTTGTCCGTACTCCCAGATTGACCTTGTCTCTGGCGTCCCGGCTGAGGAATACATAGGACAAAAACTATCGTTCAAAATTGCTGAGTACTCGGACCGCGGGAAGAATATCGTTCTGTCACGTCGCAAAATGCTGGAAGAGGAAAGGCAAGCCAGGGTAGAAGAACTGAAAAACATCCTCAAAGTCGATGATGTCCTTACCGGATCGGTGAAGAGAATCGAGCCATTCGGAGCATTCGTAGATATTGGTGGAATCGAGGGCTTGGTCCCCGTTTCTGAGGTTTCGTGGGGCAGGGTAGAGAATATTTCGGATGTTTTATCCACTGACCAGATAATTTCTGTCAAAATAATCAACCTTGACTGGGGGCGCAATCGTATTTCTTTGAGTCTCAAGCAGGCGACAGATGATCCATGGGCGTCAGTGGCGGCAAAATATCCTTCGGGATCCATGGTTCGTGGGAAAATTACCCGTCTTGCAAACTTCGGAGCTTTTCTGGAACTGGAGCCCGGAGTAGACGGACTGATTCATATCTCTAACCTGGGACAAGGAAAAAGAATCAGTCATCCGCGTGAAGTTGTCACCACCGGTATGTCGGTAGAGGCCAAGGTAATATCCGTTGATCCTGACGGCAAGAGAATCGGCCTTGAAATCGAAAAACAGGCCACGGTGGAGAATGACGCCGAAACAGTAGACATCATTCCGGGGCAAGTCGTCACTGGCGTTGTGGATTCCGTCCAGGAATACGGAGTATTTCTGAAACTTGCGAATGGAAAAACAGGTCTGCTTCACCTTTCAGAAATTGACGCTCAGAAATCTGGCGATCTCAAGAGAAAATTTCCTTCCGGATCCAGCCTGGACGTGAAAATCCTTTCCATGGATGATCAGTCGGGGAGAATCTCCTTGAGCCAAAAGGCCCTTGGGACAGCGGCTGAAAAACAGCAGATAGAAGAATTCAGGACAAAGCTTGGACATAGCGGTTCTTTTGGAACCTTGGGTGACTTGTTAAGAGAAAAACTTGGTGGAAACTGAGTCTAGGGTTATGTTCAGATGGGGCCGTTCCTGAGACGGCCCCCCGTTTAAACGAGGCGATCAGGATGCGGAGCGAAGCTTAAAGCGCTGGGCCTTAGGACTGTTTGACCTTAATTTTGTGAATCTTCTCTTTTTCGTGATGCGCTTTTTGAAGCTTTAACTCTAATACGCCGTTCCTGAAAATAGCCTCGACCTGATCCTGCAATACATCACATGGCAAGGTCACTGATCTGGTGAAACTGCCGTAACTCCTCTCGACAGTGTGTAGGTTCTCTGTCTTTTCTTCCTTTTCCTCTTTTTTCTCGCCCCTGATTACCAAGGTGTTGCCCGCCAGATTGACATCTATGTCAGAGGCCTGAACGCCGGGCAAGCGATAAAAAAAGGGGACGATTCTCGTCCCCTAAGGATAAGGAGGAATTGTGGTTATTATTACTCGAAGAGAGGCGGTACCACGGTTACGCCCTCTTGCCGCTTTTAGCGGATTTGTATCTTTTTATCGACGTGTTGGCCTTTACACGTTGACAATCGATCAGACCTTGCCGCTCTTGATGCAGCGGCGCAGTCTGAGTCACCTACCAAAGACTCTCTGATATCTTTTCCAAATCTTTTGAATCGCCGGCGAACGAGACGTTGTATATTCCGGTTCCCTGCAACGTGCCTGATACCAGTTTGAACGGCGCGTCGAGGAAATAGTGAACCAGGGATAACTGGCCTGGAACTTCTGCTGACTGCTGGCTTACGGGATAAGCGGTTGTCGGAACGAAAGACGCCGGAACAAAATTTGGATCAGCCTGATACCTCACAGTGGGTCTGAACTGATTGAACGCCCCTGGAAACGGCTTGCACTTGGTGATAGGTGCGGGCATACAAACGCTCGGACAGCATGTCGGCGGCATACACACAGGCGGAGCGCAAACCGGAGGCGCACAACTAGGTGGAGCGCAAACAACAGGAGCGCATACCGGCGGAGCGCAGCGTTTTGGCGGTGGTGGGGCTAATAATCCACCCATTACTGCTGATGGCAATCCGATCACAGCTCCGCACATATTTGTGCATACGCCCAACAACCCGCCAAGCAAAGCAAAAGGCCCTGCAGCAGGACCACATGTCGGTGGAGCGCAAACCGGGGGCGCACAACTAGGTGGAGCACATAACGGAGCGGCTACGACAGGAGGACCGCCCGCTATTCCCACCGATGGATAACTTGTGATTAGCATAAAAGATAAAATGGAAAGAACAGCAACAAACCTTAGCGCCATACCTCATCCTCCTTTTGTCAGATCCTTCATGTTCTGGTTGAAATTATCAATGAAATGTGAAGGCATCTGAATTCAGCCCCTTGTGGAGCTTGATTGAGCTGAGGCTTTAACATGGTGTTTTTGAGCTGTCAAGTAAAAACATTAAGAAATCGTGAGTAAAACAAAAAAACTAAATATATATTGGAAAAACTAATTATCATATTGAATTATATACTTAAATATGTAATTCTAAAAACAATAATAAGACATAATAAAAGACTGTAAGTATATGTGTCCTATTATAAAGGTTAAATTAAAATACATTATAAAAAATAAATCTAAGATTAAGGGAAGGAAGATAAAGCAAATGAACAAGATATGTTATATCATCCTATTTATTCTGTGTATTATTTCTGGATCGGCGTTGGCGCAGGAAGACAGTGTGCTGCCCTACAATATGGGGGTAGAGGCGCTTCAACAGGACAGGCTGGATGATGCTATTGATCTGTTTTCCAAATCCCTGCAGGCGGATCCTACTGACCATCTGGCGCTCAACAACCGGGGAGTGGCCCATAAACGGAAAGGGCAATACGATAAGGCGATAGCTGACTATAGCAGGGCTTTGGCCTTAAAGCCGGATTACTATTATGCGCAGGTTAACCGGGGAGTCGCCAGATTCAGGAATGAAGACCTGGAAGGAGCGCGCGCCGACCTTGAGGCCTGCGCCAGAATGAGAAAAAAGGATGCCATCATCTACACGACTTTGGGCCTAATTTACCAGCGTGAAAAGAATTACGACAAGGCATTGGCAAATCTCAGGGAAGCAGTCTCGCTGAACAAGGCTAACAAAAATGCCTATATAGCGATGGGGGAAATCATGGAAGGCCAGAAGAACTACGAGAAGGCCCTTGATTTTTATATTAAGGCTGTCTCCATTGAAAGTAAGAAGAAAGATCAGCCGGAAGTTGAAGCCAAAATCATTTCATTGCGTAAGCTGTATTCTCAAGAGCTTTACCTCCAGGGGCTTGAGAACTATCGTGAAGGAAACTTCAAAAACGCTTTGAATTTCTGGAATACAGCCGCAAAACTGGAACCCGACAATGTCCAGATAATCAGGGATCGTGGGTTGACATTATATAAGACCGGACAGTATCAGAAAGCCCTGGATGACTTCAATGCCGCTCTGGAGAGGGAGCCACACAGGGGAGAAATCTACAGAATCCGGGCTGACACCCTGTACAAGCTCAAACAGTCCGAAAAAGCCCTGGTAGATTATGCAAAGGCCCTGGAACTGAACCCTCAGGACGCCATAGGTTTCAACAACAGAGGACTGGTCTTTCATGAGTCCGGTGATTTGGACAAAGCGGTGGGCGATTATTCCAAGGCTATCACTCTTGATCCATCCAACCCGGCGTTCTATGAAAATCGGGCCCTAATTTACGTCGCAAAGACTCAGTATAAGAACGCCGTCGAAGATTATCAATCTGCCATAAAACATCTTGGTGACGAAAAGCTAAAGGGTGTGCTGAGGCAAAAGGTCACTGCCTTGAGCGAAATGATAGCGGGCTCTGATACATCCGCAGCGACACAATAGTGTCGAAGGTCCTGTTCTCTTAGCCCTGATTATCGTCAGAGAGAAAATACGATTCCATAAAAAATACGAAAAGTGAGTTCATCCTGATATTATAAATTACATTATGTTTTTATCTAAACACACTGTTTTGTATTGACAAAAACATCTATGCAATATAGACATGATTCGCAACCGGCGCGATTTTGTCGAACTTGCGTCTGTAAAGTCCAGAGGGGTCTATGAAATTCATCGAAGCCTATAATCCGGTAGACCTGTTCATACTGACTACGGTTCTGATCTCCCTGATTCTAGGTCTTTGGAAGGGTTTTGTCCGGTCCTTGACGGCCCTTGCCGGCCTTGTCATCGGAATAGTGGTAGCGGGGAAATACTATCCCGATGTGCAGGTCTATATTTACAAGGTTTCATCACTGAATCCACAAATAGCCATGGTAATATCCATGTTAGCCCTGTTTGTTTTTGTTCAGGCTATTTTTGTGTTGATTCGCAAGATGATGGACACATTGATAGATATAACGCGTCTGGGGTGGTTGGACAGAGTCATGGGAGCACTGATGGGAGCGTCCACAGGTCTGGTAATGGTGGCTGCCGTGGTTCAGTTGTTGGTTCTCACTGCGCCGGAGTGGCCATCAATCAAGGGTTCAGCTTTGATAGCTCCGGTTGAAAGTCTTACTCTAAGGGCATTAGAGTATGCCCCCCAACAGGCGAAAGACCAAATAAACGCAATGGTCAACAAATGGCGAGGATTCCAGGACGTTCCACAGGGTAAAAATGAAAACCGAGCGGGGGTGGGAGTGATGACGACTCCAGTGCCATCAGCGCCTCGACAATGAAATAATCTTATTTGTCTTCTCGGGAGGATGATATGAAGCGATCCTTCTTACTTTTGTTAGGAGTTATTACTTTAGCGGTTGTGTCAGGTTGCACTTACTTTCAGAAAAAGGATGAACCTCCGCCTCTGCCTCCGATTGAAGAAGTGAAACCACCTTTGAGCTTGAAAGGTGATCATTTCAATTCATTTCCGTGGTCAGCTCTTCAAAGCCCCAAAAAAGACGGCAATGATCCTGACACTATCACCGTCACGGTCAAGGACGGCGACACGCTGGAATCGATATCTGAGAGCATGATGGGCAGCGCTGGGATGGCGCCCGGCCTGGCAGCGTTCAACAAACTTTCTTCTTCCGCCTCGCTCAGTTCCGGCGACAAAGTAGTGATTCCCAATCCGATTATTGGAGTCAGCAGCAAGATCGCAGTAAAAAGCAAGGGATCAAAGGAATTTGGTGATCCTCAAAACCTGGGCGTTTCTTTCAACAAGGGTGATGAGTATAAACTCAGATTTGAAAGCAATGTTAACGGATTCCTGTATGTTTTTCGCAAGAGCGCGAAGGGCGTGAATATTCTGTTCCCGGCAGCGTTGAAGAAAAGTAAAAGAAATCAGCATCCGGAACCTTTGATGAGGGATTCTGGAAAGGCCATAGCTCATGATCCTGTTTCTATACCATTAGGAAAGAATGGATTCGTTTATGATCCCAAGAATGCAGGCGATATGTTGTATGTTTTTCTTTCAATGCGTAAAATCAATGAACTGGAAGAACTGAAGACAAAGTCTCCAATCCGGGTCGAGGACTTGGAAGATGTCATGAGGCGCGTCAAGGAAGGCGAGATAAGAAACGAACCGCCCATGCATGTGCTGCGAATAACCGATCCTGGCGAAATACTTGGTTTTACGTTGAATATAGACGGTTGACAAAAACATTGACAACAACGTAAAAAAAATAGTATATGAGTCTGATCATGGGGCTGTAGCTCAGTTGGGAGAGCGCTTGAATGGCATTCAAGAGGTCGTCGGTTCGATCCCGTCCAGCTCCACCATATAAAAACAATAGCCTACTTACCGGAACAGGAAAGTAGGCTTTTTTGTTTCTGGGCCGGGTTCTTGAGGGGAGTCGGACTTCCGGCCCGTAACAGAATTCTGATATGAGCCAAAATCAGATCTTTAGTTCCATTAAGTCGGCAAATTGATCTAGGGCGCCCGGATTAGCAAGGGCGTCTTTATTGGTCACGGGTTTGCCTTCTATTACATTTCTAACTGCGAGTTCCACCTTTTTTCCATTGAGTGTGACCGGAATGTCCTCAATAGGTAAAATTAACGCCGGCACGTGACGCTGTGTGGTGTTGTCTCTTATCGTTTTCTTGATCGTGTTTTTTAGAGCTTCATCAAGAATCACTCCGGGCGCCGTCTTGACGAACAGCAGGACCCTCACGTCATTGTCCCAGTCCTGACCAACAACGATACTGTCGGAAATCTCTTCAAGTGATTCAACCTGTCTGTAAATTTCCGCAGTTCCGATGCGAACACCGGACGGGTTGAGGGTGGCGTCCGAACGTCCGTAAATTTTCACGCCTCCGTGGATGGTGACTTCGATGTAGTCACCGTGGTGCCAGACATTCGGGAAGACGGAGAAATAAGCAGCTTTGTATTTGGAGTTATCCGGGTCATTCCAGAAATAAATCGGCATGGAGGGAAAAGAAGACGCGCAGACCAACTCACCCTGTTGTTTTGTAATGCTGTGGCCGTATCCATCGAGAGCCAATACCCGCATTCCCAGTCCACGACATTGTAGCTCACCTTCATAAACCGGAAGGACCGGGCAGCCCAAGGCAAAACAGGACACTATATCGGTGCCGCCGGAAATGGAGGCAAGCTGTATGTCGGGCTTCACATCCCTGTATACATACCCGAAACTGTCTTCAGACAGAGGTGACCCCGTTGAACACATGAGTCTCAAATCCGACAGGTCGAATTGCTCTAGCGGCTTGAGTCCGGCCTTTTCAATTCCTGCAATGTATCTGGCGCTAGTTCCGAAGATCGTCATTTTCTCTTCTTCGGCAAACTTGAATATAGCCCCGGCGTCAGGGAAGAAGGGGGAGCCGTCATACAGAAGGACGGTGGCTCCTACAGCCAGCGCGCTGACAAGCCAATTCCACATCATCCAGCCACATGTGGTGAAATAATAAATTTTGTCTTCTCTCTTGAGATCGCAATGGAGTATGTGCTCTTTTAAATGTTGTAAGAGAGTCCCCCCTGCACCGTGAACCATACATTTGGGCAATCCCGTGGTTCCCGATGAATACATTATGTAAAGCGGATGATCGAATGGGGTCTGTTGAAATTCCAGTTCCAGACCGGATGCGTCTGACATGAAATCGCCGTACATGATGCCCCTTGGAACCTTGGTGATATCAGGAGTCCTGTTGGTATACGGAATTACGATCACCTTCTCAATGCTCGGGGTCTGTTGAGTCACCTCGGAAATCTTCGCTAGCGAGTCGTGGCTCTTGCCGTTGTAGAAGTATCCGTCCGCAGTGAAGAGTATTTTTGGCTCAATCTGTCCAAACCTGTCCATAACTCCTTTGACGCCAAAATCCGGGGAGCAGGAAGACCAGATCGCTCCGATACTCGTGGTTGCAAGCATTGCCACAATAGTTTCTGTAATATTGGGAACATATCCCGCTACTCTATCTCCAGTTCTGATTCCTGCGTCCCTCAGAGCCTTGGCCAACCTTGCCACCTGATCGTACAGGTCCGCATAGCTGATGCGAGTAGTCGGTAGCCCTTCGCCTTTGAAAACGATTGCGGTGTGCTCATCACGGAATCTCAGAAGGTTCTGGGCAAAATTCAATTCGGAGCCGACAAACCATTTCGCCCCGATCATGCCTGGCTGGTCATCAAGGACTGTCTCACAACTTTTTGACGAGATCACGCCGCCAAATTCCCAAACGAGCTTCCAGAAGTCCTCTCGACAGTCTATGGACCACTGATACAACTCGTGGTAGTTGGTAATGCCCAAAGCGTATGACCGATTCACGACCTCAATGAAACGCATGATGTTCGAGTTTTCGACGCGTTCGGACGTTGGCGTCCAAAGTGGAGTCATCCTGAAACCTCCTCTTGCGATGGCTGTACAGGGTAATTAATCGAAAAGATATAGGCCCTGCCGACCATGAAACTGAAAAGCAAAAGGAGGCACGGGTGTCCAACCTTTTGCCTGATTTGAATCGATTTGGGTTTTCCAGAATCCTACCTGGATGTCCAGACAGCCTTTTCACTCCAAGCAGAGGGAAACTTCTGCCCCGGAGCCTCACCTAAGCGCGTCTTGAGTTCGGCGAGTCCTTTGCGCTTGTATTCCTCCCTGGGTTGTTTGGGTATGCGACGATTGAGTATGGATTCGGAACGCAGGCGTCTGCCCACGGTTTTTTCCATCATTGCCCCTAGATCAAGCAATCTGTCCACATCAATTCCGGTCTGTATTCCCATTTCGTCCATCATGACCACCATGTCCTCTATTGACTGGAGGCCTACTACGTTGGGATCTCTGTAATAATATGCCCCGGTACCGGCCACCGGGACTCTGTCCAGGAAATTGGCGGGTTGTCCGCCCAAACCTCCAAGGGTTGCCTCGAATATGTCTATTCCGGCCTGAAGCGCAGCCAGACAGTTTGCAGTCCCCCAACCACGGGTGACATGAAAGTGGGCTATGTGCAGACGACTGTCGGGCATGGCTTCCATCACCATTGAAAAGTACTTGTAAACCTGGTTTGGAGGCGCGCTTCCATCATGATCCGCATGTTCAATATCGTATGCTCCAATCTCAAGCCACCTCTTGGAAAACTCAACTGCCTCCTCAAGTTTTGTCGGACCGGAAATTGGGGAGCCCCATATTGTGGAAACCGTCCCGTTCATTTTTATTCCAAAGTCCTTGGCTTTTTCTATACACCTCTTAGCTTCTTCCCAGTAAACGGGTAGAGTGGTTCCCGAATTTGCGAAGTGATGTTCTTCATCCGTAGAAACCATCATAAGGATTCGGTCGGGACCCCAACCTTCCTTGCGCGCAGCCACGGCGCGGTCCACTGCCTTTTCCCTGATGGTTATGGCTGTCAATGTTATGTCGTCCCAGTTGACTCCGGCTTTGGATAACTTCTTGGAATTACGGAGTCGTTTCAGTAATTCATCCGCATCTTTGAATTGTGGCATGGCCGATGGATTTCCAAGATTTGTCACTTCAAGATGCTTTATCCCGCACAGAATGAGTTCCTCAAGATAAAATAACTTGGCTTCGGTAGGTATCCAGATTTCTTCATGCTGGAAACCATCGCGAACGGTAATGTCGTTAACTTGAACTTTCCCCGGAAAGGATAATTCATTAGCTCTCATAAATGGACCTCCCTAGCTATTCGCCACAATATTGGGGTTTACGTTTTTCGCGGAAAGCTGTCAGCCCTTCGGTCCTATCCTTGGTGGGAATAGTGACAGCATACGCGTTGGATTCAATTGCAAGGCCCACAGGGAGACTGACTTCCAGTCCCTTGTTGATAGCGTACTTGGCCTGAGCCAAGGCTACCGGACCGTTCGCTGCTATCTCCACGGCAACTTCTTTTGCCCTTGTCAGAAGGTTTTCCGGTTCAACGACCTCAGTGAAGAGTCCATAATCCAGTCCGAGGTCAGCGCTAATTCTTCGCGCCCGAAAGATCATGTCCTTTGCCCTGGCCAGCCCGACCACCCGAGGAAGCCTTTGAGTTCCTCCAGCCCCCGGAATCACTGCCAGACTGGTTTCAGTAAGGCCCACTACGGCGGTCCTGGAAGCTATTCTGATGTCGCAGGCCAAGGCCAATTCCAACCCACCTCCAAACGCGTAACCATTCACTGCAGCTATCACCGGCTTAGGCAACTCTTCAACACGGGAAAACACGTTTCTGATGGTCTGAATATATAACCTGACCTGATCAGGCGTCATTCCCGCTCGCTCCTTCAGGTCCGCTCCCGTGCTAAAAGCATTCTTGCCCGTGCTTGTTCCGGTGACGATGATCACCTTTACTGACCTGTCGAACTCAACCTCGTTCAATATCCCGTTGAACGATGCCAACAACGACATGTCGAAACAGTTCAATGACTCGGGCCTATTTATGGTCAAAGTCATGACACCATCTTGAATGTCTCTGAGAAGAGACTCGCTTCCTCCCATGATCTCTGCCCTCCAGACTTCTTTGTTATTTCATGCCTCTGTCGAGGTAATGATCAAAAGGGCTCCCCAGGAAAAACAAGCTGTTTATAGCAGCAACTTGCCGGGTCTTTGTGTCTGAAAAATGATTTAAGATGTTGAAAGATCAGATTTTTGAATTCGAGTATATCTGTAAATTCGACCGTTGTTCAGAATGGAGAACATTTGTTCTCTATCTGAAGCTTCAACAGGATTCGCTAAAATTTGAAAGAGACCTTGTAGCCGAAAATATTACGAATTTGTATTTTTTGACCAGTAATACAAGAAGAGTTGTCGTGTTCAAGAGATCATATACCATTTTTAGACTTGACTTTTCAACAACTGTTTCATAAACATCATACTAGTTCATGCCTTTCTTCATTGTGAAATAACAATTCAAATATGACTATCCGCAGCTCAGTATACATTCTGGGTGGCGCGCATCAAATTTTCCAAGAGTTAAAGAGATGCGGGAGCTTTCTCAGGACATTAGTTACACTTTCAGGTTATTTTTAGCCATTCGTTTTCCCGGCTTAACCGCTGTTTTAGGGACTTAAACCGGGGGGCGCAAACACGGAATACTGCTGATAAGTGTTATAGAGGTCGATGAGCTTTCCTGGAGTAACTTGACCGAATTAAACGAGTGTCTTTTCTATTGGATGGATGGGCAACTACCCTGAAAGGGCGTATTTGCATCTGACGGCGATGGGTCTGCAATGGCGCTTTTCGTATCCAATAGATAGAATTTGATTTGTCGAGGCTCCTGTAAGCTCAACTTCAAGGACGGACTACGCAAAGGGGATGCTGAATGTCGGATGTCATACTTGAGGCCAGGAATGTCTTTCTCTCTTTCCACGGTGTCGCAGCTTTAACAAATGTAAGTTTCAAGGTTCACAAGGGAGAGATATTCTCCATCATTGGTCCAAATGGTGCGGGCAAGACATGCATGATGAACTGCATCAACGGACTCTATCATCCAAAAACCGGTCAACTTCTGATGAAAGGGGTGGATATTACCAAATATTCCCCTCACAAAAGAGCGTCCATGGGTTTGTCAAGGACCTTTCAGAAAATTGAGTTATTCGGAGGTATGACTGTTTTAGACAATATCCGTCTGGGTAGGCATCTCCATTTGACTTCGGGTTTGCTCAGCTCCTGCTTTTACTGGGGCAAGACCTCTAGGGAAGAGATAGGTGCGAGAAAATTCATTGAAGAAGAAATAATAGACCTGCTGGAAATTGAGTCTGTGCGCAATGAAGTTACCGGAATGTTGCCTTATGGAATGCAAAAACGCATTGAATTGGCGAGGGCTTTGGCAGTTCAGCCTGAACTGATCCTCCTGGATGAGCCTTTGGCGGGTCTGAATCTGGAGGAGACAGAAGACATGGCCCGATTCATTGTCGATATAAATGAGGACAAGCGCTGGAGGGTGACATGTGTGTTGGTCGAACACGACATGGGCGTGGTCATGGACTTGTCAGACAGGGTCATGACATTGAACTTTGGAGTAAAAATAGCTGAAGGGACACCCAAGGAAGTTCAGGAGAGTCCAGAAGTAATCAAGGCCTATCTCGGCGAGGTGGAGGATTTATATGTCAGCCGCAGGTGATCAGGGGTATAAGGGCGAAATTGAAATCACTAAGGACCTTACCTTACCGAAACTGCTGGTGAAACAGTGCCAGAAATACGGTGACTCCAAGGTTGCCATGAGAGAGAAGGAATTCGGTATCTGGTGTCCGGTTACCTGGAAGGACTACCTTGACAATGTCAGAGACATAACGCTGGGACTGATCAGCCTGGGGCTGGAAACTGGCGACAAAGTTATAATGATTGGCGACAACAGGCCTGAAGCGCTTTGGACTGAAATGGCCGCAATGTGTGGTGGCGGTGTTGGTGTATGGCTATTTCAGGATTGCCTGATGGACGAGGTAAAATACATTGTTGACCATTCCGATTCCAAGTTTTACGTGGCTGAAGGTCAGGAAGAGGTTGATAAAGCGCTGGCGATTAGGGACAGTTGCCCGAAACTGAAGAAAATCATCTGGGATGATCCCAAAGGCATGCGCCACTATGATGATCCGATGCTTATCAGCCTGGATGAGGTCATGGAACTTGGACGGAAAAAGGCCGTCACTGATCCGGGACTGTTCGAAAGCCTGGTCGAGAAAGGTCATGGAGATGATGTGTGTCTCCTGTTTTATACCTCCGGCACAACATCCCTACCAAAGGGCGCTCTGCTGACTCACTACAACATGCTCACGATGGGTCTCAATTTGATGAGAGTGGATCCGTGTACTGAGTCGGATGATTTTGTATCTTACCTGCCGTTTGCCTGGATAGGCGAGCAGATGATGTCAATCTCTTGCGGATTACAGGTCGGTTACACGATCAACTTCCCGGAGGAGCCCGAAGTGGCGCAGGCAAATGTTCGCGAGATAGGGCCTCACGTCATGTTCGCTCCACCTCGTTTATATGAGCAGTTCACCAGGACGGTTCAGGTCAAGCATCTCGATGCATCGTGGCTTAAACGCAAGATATACGAACTGGGGATGAAGATCGGCTATCACACTGCGGAACTAAAATTTGAAAAGAAATCGGTCCCCATTCATTGGAAATTTTTGAGGCTAATAGCGGAAAAGACCCTATTCGGAAAAATACGTGATCACTTGGGCCTAAGTCGGGTTCGACACGCATATACGGGTGGCGCCGCAATGGGGCCTGATCATTTCCGATTCTTCCACGCTATCGGCGTCAACCTCAAGCAGATATACGGCCAGACGGAAATAGCGGGTATATCGGTTGTTCATAGGGATGATGACATAAAGTTTGACACAGTTGGCACACCCATCCCGGAGACGGAAATCCAGATCGGAGCCGACGATGAAATCCTGGCAAAAAGCCCTTCAGTCTTTGTGGGTTATTACAAAATGGAGGAAGAGACTGAGAAAGCTCTAAAGGATGGCTGGCTATATTCCGGGGACACCGGCTTCATTGACGAAGATGGACATCTGGTGGTTTTTGACAGATCAAAAGACATCATGATCCTGCGTGATGGCAGAAAGTTTTCTCCGCAGTTCCTTGAGGCCAGACTCAAATTCAGCCCGTACATCAGGGACGCCCTGATTGTGGGACATAACAGACCTTATGTTGTGGCCATAATATGCATTGATTACAACACGGTCGGCAAATGGGCTGAAGACCAGGGCATCAACTACACGAGTTACACCGAACTCTCACAAATACCTCAGGTCTACGATCTGGTAATGAGGTCGCTCGACGGTGTCAACAAGTCTGTTCCGGAAGCCGCCGAAATAACGAGGTTCGCTAATCTTTACAAGGAGTTTGACGCTGACGACGACGAATTGACCAGAACTCGCAAGATCCGACGGGCCTTTGTGGAAAATCGCTACAAAGACATTATCGATGCTCTTTACTCCCGCACCGAAATTTTGCACATGGAAACCAACATAACCTATGAAGACGGTCGAGTAATTGAAATCAAGGCTGATATAAGAATTCAGGATGTCAAGGAAGGAGGAAAGAAATAATGGACCTCTTTCTGCAACTCGTAGTCACAGGAGTGATGCTCGGGTCGATCTTCGCCCTGGTTGCTCTTGGTTGGGTTTTGATTTACAAGTGTTCCGGCGTGCTAAACTTGGCCATGGGCGAGTTGACCATGATCGGTGGCTATGTATGTCTGGGGTTGTACCAGAAGTTTGTGACGTTCATGCCTGTAAATACCGCTTTTGTGGTTGCCCTGATCGGAACCATGATTATCGGACTCTTTTTAGGCTTACTCACTGAACGAATATTTCTGAGAAAAATGATTGGCGAGCCGATCCTGGCCGTCATCATGGTGACGGTCGGACTGTCTTTCTTCTTTAAAGGCATGGTGTTCATCATTTGGGACACTGATACTCAGGTATTTTTACCTCGCATCTTTTCAATTGAGCCGATAGTGCTTCTGGGGGTGACAGTGGGGGCCGTGTATTTATGGAGCTTCGTCGCCGCCATGGTTTTGATGGTCATTTTTGTGTGCTTTTTCAAGTTCACCCGCTGGGGGTTATCGATGCAGGCATGCGCCGATGACGAAATGGCGGCTCTTTCTCTGGGAGTAAGCGCAAAATTCGTTTATGCCTTGGCTTGGGGAATAGCCTTTATGTCGGCTGGTGTTGGTGGAACCCTTTTGGGTAACATCAATGGACTCAATTACTCAGTTAGCAGTCTGGGCTTGCTGGTCCTGCCGGTTGTCGTCTTTGGCGGACTCAATTCGATTCCTGGAGCAATAGTTGGAGGAATCACCATAGGGATACTGCAAAATCTTACAGGCGGTTACCTGGACTATTATTTTCCTGGTGGAATCAAAGAGATAGCGCCATTTATTTTCATGGTAATCTTCCTGTTGTTCAAACCTTATGGTCTGTGGGGCTGGGAAAGGATAGAGAGGGTTTAATCCATGAGTTATTTACCTTGCGGGCAGTATTTTGAGTCATATCTTGATGATCAGAAATGGTGGCGTACACCGTTCATCAAGGGCAAAATGATTTTCATGGTGTTATTGGTGCTGGCGTTGCCTTACATCATAGCATCAGAGTGGTTGAGCGTCTTTTACACCATCAACTACTACATTCTGGCGGCGCTCGGTGTCCAGTTGCTTGTCGGATACTGTGGTCAGATAACTTTGGGGCACGCCGCGTTTGTGGCGGTGGGCGGATATACCAGCGCCATGATGGTTTTGTTTGTCCCCTGGCCGAGTTTCATGGTGGACGCCGGTTTGGCCTACCCTGTAAGCATAATATGCGCCGGCTTTGCCGCTGCGTTGTGGTCGGTTCTGTTTGGTCTGCCTTCAGCAAGGGTCAAGGGATTCTATCTGATAATGACCACGATGGCGGCCCAGTGGATAACGGTGCCACTGGTCATCACCCAGTATGTCAGTCAGATTGGTGGACGTGGTCAATCATTTGCGTTGCCTCCAGGACTAATAAAAATTGGGCCCTGGCACATAGACGATGACACGAAGATTTACTATTTTTCGGCCTTTCTGGTTCTGTTGTGTCTGGCGGCGATGGGAAATCTCCTCAGGTCAAAAATAGGCAGGGCATGGATAGCCATACGCGACAATGACATTGCCGCTGAAACCATGGGTGTCAACATAGTGGCTTATAAATTGCTGGCATTTTTTGTCGCCGGCTTTTTTGCGGGAATAGCCGGAGCCTTCTGGATCAGCGCTCTATTTTTTGTGAGTCCGGAACATTATGAATGGTTTTACTCTCTACTATGGGTAGGAATAATCCTGATAGGAGGGGTCGGAAGCATCCAGGGTATAGTATTCGGCTCCGCATTCGTCGTCATCATTTTCAAATTGCTTGAAATGAGTGTCATGGGTGTTTCCGATATTGTTATGACATCCTATCCTGAAATAGGCTGGGTAACCACCAAGATAATATTCTTCAAGGAATCAGCGTTTGGTTTGGCAATAATATTCTTTCTCATGTATGAACCCAATGGTTTGAGTTACCGATACTGGCAGCTAAAGAACTATTTTAATCTTTGGCCATTTTCCTACACCGGCAAATAAGAGTGGACATGCGCCACGGCAAGGGGTGGCGCTGTCCTTTGGATTTAGTCAGTAGAAACCGTTCATTACAAACTAGGAGGTTTAAAATGAGCAAGAGGATTCTGTTTTTTGGGTTGGCGCTCACGCTAATTTGCTCAGTCGCTTATGCGGCCGAAGAAATTAAGATCGGCTCCATAAACGATCTTACAGGAGCAACTTCAGATGTGGGCAAGGATGCTGCCCTTGGTGTGAGGGAATGTGTCACCTACATCAATGACAACGGTGGAATCAACGGAAAAAAGATTAAGCTCCTGCTGTTTGATTATGGTTACAGGGTTCCGGAAGCCATCACAATCTACAAACGTTTTCGCGACTCCGACAAAATTCAGTTGCTGCTCCAATGGGGCACAGGCGATACGGAAGCTCTCTCTCCAACAGTAAACAAAGACAAGATGGTCACAGTTTCAGACTCGCTATCCGGCCACCTGTGTGATCCTAGCAAGACACCTTACAACTTCATTTACAGCACTGACTATTCAACCAACGCAAGGGCCGCTCTAACATCCTGGTACGAGAAGGTTTGGTTAAAAAGCGACAAATGGAAAGAAGCCAGGGAAAAAGGCGTAAAACCCAAGCTGGTATGTTTTTACATGTTTGCTTCTCCTTATTCCAGCGCGCCCATTAAAGCGATCAAGGACCAGGCAAAACTGTTGGGTATTGAAGTTGAAAAAGATCAGGACGTTTCTCTGACTGCCCTTGACGCCAAGAGTCAGGTTCTGGCGGCTAAAGAAACAGGCGCTAATGTTGTTTGGCACGGCAACACCGCAATGTCGGTCGCAACAGCCATCAAGGATGCTTATGCTTTAAAGTTCGAAGCGGATCACCTGACAAACAACTGGGGCCTCGACAAGAACCTTCTTAGAATTACTGGTAAAGCCGGTGAAGGAACTATCGGAGCCGCATCTTGCGCTTTCCTTGAGATGAACGATCCCATGCTGGACAAGGTGCGTGAGTATGCCAAAAAGGTGAACCCTGGAGTTTCAGAGGATAGGAGGGACATAAGAACTGTTCAGGGATGGTTGAAAGTGTCATTGGCCGCAGCAGGATTGGGAATTGCCGACAAACAGGGAAAAACGGATGGGCCTTCCACAAAGGCCGCCCTGGAGTCTCTTAAAGACTGGTATCCCTTCAACACCAAAAATGCCCTTGGTGTAGGTCCTTACACCATTACTGACAAAGACCACAGACCGACTTCCGTGGCCACTCTCTACGTAATCAAAGATGGAAAGATAGAGTTGTTCGATAAAGTCGATATGAAGGAAAAATTCCCTCAAGAATGGCCCAAGTGGTTAGGCTGGTAAAACCAGGGCAGGGATGTTTTCCCGACTAGCCCGACGTTAGAGCATGGGGTCGCAAAAATGCCTGCAAGAGGAGTTTGTCGTGGTTGAAAACAACAGTATTCTGAAGATCAATAACATTGAGGTCAGGTATCACGAAGTCATACTGGTTCTCAAGGGAGTTTCAATAGAGGTACCTCAAGGCAGTATTGTGGCCCTGCTCGGCGCCAATGGGGCGGGAAAGAGCACGACCCTTAAAGCAATATCCGGACTTCTCAACCATGAGGATGGCCAGGTCACTGACGGCAGCATAGAGTTCATGGGAGAGAAAATACACAAGCTACCCGCTGAACAGATATCCAAGAGGGGCATATTCCAGATCATTGAGGGACGTCGGGTTTTCGAACACCTCACAGTGGAAGAGAACTTGATGGTTGGAGGCCACCTGCGGCCCGGCGGACTGAAGGAAAGACTTGACATGGTCTATCATTATTTTCGGCGATTAAGAGAACGCCGAAACGTCCAGGCCGGTTTCATCAGCGGGGGAGAGCAGCAGATGTGTGTTATTGGCAGGGCCATGATGGCTCAACCCAAGCTGATGTTGCTCGATGAACCATCCATGGGATTGGCGCCTCTCCTCATAAAAGAAATATTCGAAATCATTCAGAGGCTTAACAAGGAAGAAAAGATCCCCATTCTTCTGGTCGAACAAAACGTGAAATTGGCTCTGACTGTCGCTCCATACGCCTATGTTATGGAAAACGGCAGAATCGTTATGGACGACACTTCTGAAAAGTTAAAAGAGAATCCGGACATACGTGATTTCTATCTGGGCCTCACGGATGTTGGTGGGCGCAAGAGTTTCCGAGAAGTGAAACACTACAAGCGACGAAAAAGATGGCTTTCGTAGACAGCCCGAAAGGTGGAGGGAAAATAATGAAGAAAACGGCTTTTGGCGTGGTAACATGCATTATCGCTTTGACGTTCATGTTGGGGCCGGTCTTAGCCCTTGACGCCCCTGTCATCACTCTTGATCGAGTAGATGTCGCTAGTATCCAACCTTTTTTTGTCAAACCGCGAGTAGAATATAAGGATGAAAAAGAACCCGGAAAGGAACTTGCAGCGGGCTCAATACTGAATCTGGCCTACATATTCAATATAAAGAATCCAAACAAAGAGCCCTTGATGCTTGATGAAATGACGTTCACCACCCTGTTTGAAGGATTTGAGGTCAACACCGCTTTTTATTATGAAGATTCCTGGATTCCAGCGGGCAAAACAAACCAGATTCGGGTCGTTGTGACAAACGAAACTCTACCCACTATCGGAAGTCTCAGCGTGGGGGCAGGAAACGTAGAGAAACTTAAAGAAATGAAGATGAGCGCAGGCGCCATAGCTAAAAAATGGTGGGAATCAATCGGAGACTTCTCATTTCCTATAGAAGTTGTTGGTGGAACTGCCCTGTTCAAGACCGAAAAAGACAAAGAAATCAGATCAGTCTTCGTCGGAAAATTCGAGAAAAAAAATTAGCGGTTATACCCCTTAAGGTCTCATTGT
>CAZGVM010000043.1:0-1723 GCA_964528855.1 uncultured Desulfomonile sp.
AAATAATCAGATCAGTTTGATGCTTATTTTATGGCCAGGTTTTGGAATATTATAAGGGCACCTCTAAAAATTGCCCGTTTTGTGATCTAAATATATCCATGTTTTGTGTGTAGGATGCTATACAGAGGGTATCCTAAACCACTGGAAAGATCAAAATGTCAATTTGCTTTGAACCTGGTTTTTTCGACGTTGATCAACGAGCGGCCAAGCTGACAGAAATGGGTGATCCTCTGGTTTTGCTTAACGAGAAGATCGATTGGGAATCATTCCGAACCACCCTGAATCTGGTGTACCAAAAACCGAGGAAGAGCAATGCCGGGGCAAAGCCCATTGATGTAGTATTAATGTTCAAGATATTGGTACTTCAGCAGTTGAATAATCTTTCTGATGACAGGATTGAATACCAAATCAGGGATCGGTTGTCGTTCATGAGGTTTCTTGGATTACAGCTTGAAAGCAGGGTGCCTGACTCCAAGACCATATGGGTGTTTCGTGAACGCCTCAAGGATCTCAATCTTGTTGAGGAGCTTTTTGGAAGGTTTCATGAGCAACTGGCAAGGCTCGGCTACGTTGCTAAGGCAGGCCAGATGATTGACGCCACATTTGTTGAGGTTCCCCGTCAACGTAACACCAGGGAGGAAAACGCCGACATCAAGTCTGGAAAGCAACCCGAGGAGTGGGCTGATAAACCTGCCAAACTGCGTCAAAAGGACATTGAGGCACGTTGGGTGACCAAGAATAAAGAAAGGCATTTTGGGTACAAAAACCATGTAAATGCCGATCAAGCCACCAAGCTCGTACAGAGTTACTCAGTAAGCCATGCTGCAGTTCACGACAGTAATTTGTTCGAACGGCTGCTGGATCAAACAGCCACCCCTGACGGTAACAAACGCCCAGTGTACGCCGACAGCGCCTATCGCTCCAAGGAATGCGAGGAGCGTCTACTGGCTGACAGGATTGAAAGCCATATACATGAAAAGGGCTATCGTGGGTGTTCCCTGACAGACGAACAAAAGGCTTCAAATCGAATCAAATCCAGGACTCGGGCGCGAGTGGAGCACATATTTGGGGCACAAAGCGCAATGGGAATTCACATTGTTCGAACCATAGGTATGGCTCGGGCAAAGGTTAAGATAGGCATGATGAACTTGGTATATAACATGATGCGATGCATTCAACTAATCAAACGCGATGTTATAAAACAGGCCACAACCGCCACATGAGAATGACGGAGTATGGCAAGCACTAGGGGCTGAACTTAAGAAGCCGAAGTCTTCAGTTCCCATGTCTTGAAAATTCTGCCCACAATCACACTGAATTGGGAGCCTTTCAAAATCATGGGAACTGCTAAGCGATTTTTAGAGGTCCCCATAAATAAAAAACCCGAGCCTTGATAGACTCGGGAATGCGCCCAGTTTAACTTCTTCCCTAATCTGCCGTGCTCCGCAGCTTCATAACGCTAGGCAGGTCTTCTGGCTACCGGATCAACCTAATCACCCGAGCCTTCCCACCCGGATAAATCCGGGCAGTGGCGTAAAAACGGGTTTTCGTCCCCGGTTACAGCGGCGGGACCGCGCCGGACTTACACCGGCTTCCCTATTAAGCTCATTGAGCGCCTAACGGTTTCAGATTGCATCATTTCAGTGGTCAAGTCAACGAACTTTTGTCAATAATCGAAGTGGAGATGACGGCCTGCCCCCTTGATAAAAACGCCTGGAAGCAT
>CAZGVM010000043.1:1733-19833 GCA_964528855.1 uncultured Desulfomonile sp.
GCTTCCCTATTAAGCTCATTGAGCGCCTAACGGTCTCAGATTGCATCATTTCAGTAGTCAAGTCAACGAACTTTTGCTAACACGAACTTTTGTCAATAATCGAAGTGGAGATGACGGCCTGACCCCTTGATAAAAACGCCTGGAAGCATTGATATTTCAAGTTAAGATACTTGTCTCATTACTCTTTTGTTATATGCCTGAATCTTTCAGAATCCATCAGGATGTAAGTTCCAGCGGCCCTGGAGCAAAGCTTTCCGTCGCTGTTCGAAATTTCTGCGGCGAGATTGACCCTTGAGCCTTCCTGAGAATCTATTCTGCAGCGGATCTCAATCTCCTGCTCCACATAAAGGGGTTTGAGGAATTCCACATTCAGGGACGAAGTAACTCCAACCTTGCCTGTTAAATGCAGAGTGGTCCATCCCATTATTTCATCGAATAGCCCGCTTTGTATTCCTCCGTGCAGTATTTTTCCGAATCCGGTGAAAACGCGTGATGATGACCATTTACACACAAGCTCTTTAGGATGTGTATCCGTTTCGTAAAAACTGAGTTTGAGTCCTACTGGGTTTGCTGGGCCGCAAAAGAAGCATTGTCCGTTTCTGTATGGGTTGGGCAAAAGTTTCATCGTAGTCTCCTGAAAGTGACAATTCATCTTACAGAATCAGATGATTGCGCTGTAGTGTCAAGTCAAACCTGGATTTGTTCCTGACAGGCTTGAGCAAGTAGAGCCGGCCTCTGAGCCGGCTGAGTTGGATTTTGCTCAAGACAGAATCGTTTCCGATCGATGGCCCCATGGTTGCGTCCAGAGCAACTCCACCATGGGCTCATGACTCTGGCCCTTCGGGCCCTGATCGATACGCGACGGATGAGTTGCTCAGTAAGAATGATTGATTATTCTATTCTTCTCTTTCCGTGGTTTGGTCCAAAGCATTTTCAATTAGTGGTTCAGAACGATTTTCATGTGAACAAATCATCTGGAGGGCGCTTTGAAATAGCAGGAGACATTTCGGAGTTTCAATTTACGATAGATGCGATACAATCACACAAATGGTTGAATACAGTGGCACGATTCAATTTGTTGATGGAATTCAGAAAATGATTGACGTCTGGAGCATGCGGGGGCTTTCCGCTACAGGAACATGAAATGACCACTCGAAGATTGATCACACTAACAGCGATAATAGTTGTGGGCCTAATGTCCTACGTGGGATGGGTTTATCTTTTGCCAGCGGAATTGCCCAAGGGCTTTGCCGCAAGCAACGGGCGTATCGAAGCGGTGGAGATCGATGTAGCCACCAAATTGCCAGGCAGGATCGCCGCGATTTTTGTGGATGAAGGCGATTTTGTGACGGCAGGACAGGTGGTGGCGCAAATGGACACCGATGTGCTCAAGGCCCAGTTGAGAGAGGCTGAGGCGCAACTTAACAGGGCTCAAAGCGCCGTGGAGACAGCCAGAAGCACGGTAGTCCAGAGCGAGAGCGAGAAGGCTGCGGCCCAATCTGTGGTGGCCCAGCGCAAGGCCGAACTTGACGCTGCGTCCAAACGTCTGGGGCGGACCGAAAAACTGGCAGAGAAGGAAGTCCGGACCGCCGAACAGCTGGATGATCACCAGGCGGCCTTTTATGGGGCTGAAGCCGCTTACAACGCTGCAATAGCCAAGGTGGCTGCGGCGGACGCCGCCATTGCCACGGCAAGGTCCCAGGTTATCGGAGCCGAAGCGTCGGTTGAAGCGGCCAGGGCGACGATTGAGCGAATCCGTGCCGACATAGATGACAGCGCCCTCAAGTCGCCACGTGATGGTAGAGTTCAGTACCGCATCGCCCAACCGGGAGAGGTCGTGAGCGCCGGTGGTAAAGTTCTCAATCTCGTTGACCTCACCGACGTTTACATGACTTTCTTCCTCCCGACTGCGGCGGCGGGTCGGATCCGCATGGGAACCGATGTCAGGCTGGTATTTGACGCAGCCCCACAATTCGTGACCCCGGCCAAGGTCTCATTTGTCGCTGATGTGGCTCAATTCACGCCAAAAAGTGTGGAAACGACGGAAGAGCGCCAGAAATTGATGTTCAGGGTCAAGGCGAAGATCGATCCGGAACTGCTTAGGCGCTACATACAGTTTGTGAAGACAGGATTGCCCGGTATGGCGTATGTTCGTCTCGATCCGGAAGCCGCATGGCCGGAAAAGCTTCAAACGAGGGCCCCAAAATGACGGAGAGTGTTTCCATCAGTGGCTCGGAGCGCTCCGGTTCACATCCGGCGGCCAGGCTTATGGATGTTTCCCTGCGTTACGGAAAGACGCTTGCCCTTGGTGGTGTCACTCTGGATCTGCCGTCCAACTGCATGGTGGGATTAATTGGGCCGGATGGAGTTGGCAAATCCAGCCTTCTGTCGTTGATCTCCGGCGCCAGGAGAATCCAGGCCGGCAGTGTTGAAACCTTGGGGCATGACATGGCTTCCGTCGCGAACAGGGACAAGATATGCCCTCTTATCGCATATATGCCCCAGGGTCTGGGAAAGAACCTCTATCCTACTTTGTCGGTATTCGAGAACGCTGATTTCTTTGGCCAACTATTCGGTCAGGACAAGGCTGAACGCAAGGAACGGATAAGGCTTTTGCTCGAGAGCACAGGCCTGACGAGATTTGCCGACAGACCGGCTGGAAAACTCTCCGGAGGCATGAAGCAGAAGCTCAGTCTATGCTGCGCCCTCATACATGACCCGGAACTGTTGATACTGGATGAGCCTACTACAGGGGTGGATCCGCTCTCCAGGCGACAGTTCTGGGAATTAATAGACCGCATACGTCTGGAGAGAAGGGGCATGACGGTGGTAGTCGCCACCGCCTATATGGAAGAGGCAGAGAGTTTTCACTGGCTGGTCGCAATGGACGACGGAGCAATTCGCGCTGAAGGAACCCCTTCGGATATCCTCGAGCGGACAGGCTCACATTCGCTTGAAAGCGCTTTCATCGCTCTTCTCCCGGAAAACAGACGCAGCGGGCATAGGAAAGTTGAGATTCCGCCTCGCAATGCTGAGAATGGAGTCGTTGCGATTGAGGCCATGAACCTTACCAAGAGGTTCGGTGACTTCACTGCCGTTGATCAGGTCAGTTTTCGCATAGAGCAGGGTGAAATATTCGGGTTCCTCGGGTCCAATGGTTGCGGCAAGACTACCACTATGAAGATGCTCACAGGTCTGCTTCCTGCCAGTGACGGGAAAGCGAGACTTCTGGGGCGTGAGGTTGAAGCGCAGGATATTGAAACACGGCGGCGTGTTGGCTATATGTCTCAGAGCTTCTCACTTTATTCAGAGCTGACTGTACGCCAGAACCTGATGCTGCACGCCAGACTGTTCCAGGTCCCTAAAGATAAGATCAGGGAACGGGTCGATGAGACGCTTGATCGTTTCGGACTCAGGAGTGTTACGGACTCGTTGCCTGAGTCTTTACCGCTTGGTCAGAGACAGCGCCTGTCGCTGGCCGTAGCTTTAATCCACAAACCGGAGGTCCTGATACTGGATGAGCCGACCTCGGGAGTGGATCCAATAGCCCGGGATTCTTTCTGGGAACTGCTTATCGGGTTGTCACGTAACGACAAGGTCACCATTTTCATCTCCACCCATTTCATTAACGAGGCCCAGCGATGTGACAGAATATCACTGATGAACGCCGGGCGGGTTCTAGTCAGCGATACTCCAGACGCCATTACCAGCAAAAAAGGCGCCGCAAAACTGGAAGACGCCTTCATAGCCTACCTGGAGGAGGCGGTAGAACAGGAACAGGAAAGATCGGTTCGGAGTGGCGCTAGCGAGCAGGAGGTTTCGGATCCTATGGTTCGGCGCCAGCCGGATTCAGCAGCGGTTTTGAAAAGTGAATCTTTCAGTTTTAAGCGAATGTTGAGCCTCAGTCGGCGGGAAGGTCTGGCTTTGAGTCGTGACCCAATAAGCCTGACACTGGCTGTGCTCGGAAGCGTCATCCTAATGTTCATCATGGGATATGGCATCAGCATGGATGTTGAAAACCTCACTTTCGCAGTTCTGGACCGGGATCAGACGACGATGAGCCGGGATTATGCGCTTAATCTGTTCGGGTCACGTTATTTTTCGGAACGGCCTCCAATAACAGACTACGATGATCTGGACCGGAGAATGAAATCCGGAGAACTGAGTCTGGCAATAGAAATTCCCCCCGGTTTTGGCAGAGATGTAGAGAGGGGGAAAAATGTGGAAATAGGGGTCTGGATTGATGGCGCCATGCCGCAGCGTGCAGAGACAGTCCGGGGTTACATGCAGGGCATACATTCCAGTTGGCTATCCGACAGGGCTACGCATAAACTTGGCCAACGTGGTCCGTTCTTTCCCGCCATCATCGAGACACGTTTCCGGTATAATCCCGATATCAAGAGCATAGTCTCAATGGTTCCCGCAGTCATTCCATTGTTACTATTGCTTATTCCGGCAATACTCACGGCCCTGTCCATAGTCCGGGAGAAGGACCTCGGATCAATTGTGAATTTTTATGTCACCCCTACGACCCGACTGGAATTCCTCCTGGGAAAACAGCTTCCATACATCGCCCTCGGGATGATCAACTTCCTCACTCTGACGCTTCTGGCCGTCACAGTGTTTGGGGTTTCGCTCAAAGGCAGTTTTTTCGCTCTAACCACTGGGGCTTCCCTCTACATAATCTGTTCAACGGCCATGGGGCTTCTAATATCGACTTTCACCCGGAGTCAGGTGGCCGCAATCTTCGGGACCGCCGTGCTTACCATTCTGCCTGCTGTCCAGTTTTGCGGGATGCTGGACCCCGTATCTTCCCTAGAGGGGGCCGGAGCCTTTTTCGGAAAGATTTATCCCACCACTCATTTTCTGACGATATCACGCGGCGCCTTCTCAAAGGGACTGGGTTTTGAGGACCTCTTCGGGTCGTTTCTGCCGCTGTTGATCGCCATACCTGCGCTTGTCGGTCTTAGCGCAGCCCTGTTGAAGAAACAGGAGGCGTGACAGATGCGACTCGGGAATGTGTTACATCTTGGTGTGAAGGAATTGTGGAGCTTGGCGCGCGATCCCGTGATGCTGATCTTCATACTTTTCGCTTTTACAGTGTCTATTTACACGGCGGGTAAGGCTATGCCCGAGACTTTGCAAAAGGCGCCTATCGCCATTGTGGATGAGGACCAGTCACCTTTGTCCACCAGAATTGTGGGAGCGTTCTATCCTCCATATTTCCTACCTCCGATACTGATTACCCAGGCGCAGATGGATGAGCGCATGGACAAGGGGCTGGACACTTTCGCTCTGAACATACCGCCGAACTTCCAGCGAGATGTGCTGGCAGGAAGACAACCGAGCGTTCAGCTCAATGTTGACGCCACACGAATGAGCCAGGCTTTTACCGGCAGTGGATATATTCAGTCGATTGTAAGCCAGGAGGTTCAGGCTTTCACTCAGCGCCACCGATCCAACAGCGGGCCTCCTGTTGATATGGCGATGAGAGTGATGTTCAACTCGAATCTCAACAAGTCCTGGTTCGGCGCGGTCATGAAGTTGATAGACCAGATCACAATGCTGTCGATAGTGCTCACCGGGGCCGCCCTTATCCGTGAACGCGAACGTGGAACCATAGAACACCTGCTGGTTATGCCGGTTACTCCGTTGGAAATAATGACAAGCAAGGTCTGGTCAATGGGATTGGTGGTGCTTGTGGCTTGCGCTGCCTCACTCACCATTGTGATACAGGGGCTTTTGAGGGTCCCTGTTCACGGATCCGTCCCTCTTTTTCTGTGCGGAGCCGCTCTGCACCTGTTCGCGACGACTGCAATGGGCATATTCCTGGGAACCGTTGCGCGATCCATGCCCCAAATGGGATTGTTGCTGATGCTGGCGCTATTACCTCTTCAAATGCTGTCCGGTGGCGCTACGCCACGTGAAAGCATGCCTCTGTGGGTTCAACAGGTCATGCTGGCGGCCCCAAATACCCATTTCGTCATGTTGGCTCAAGGTATTCTTTATCGTGGCGCCGGTTTCGATGCCGTGTGGCCGGAATTCGTGTGGCTTGCCGTGATAGGAGCAGTCTTCTTTGGGATATCGCTCGCAAGGTTTCGCAGGACTATTGAAACCATGGCATGATTCGGGTTAGTGTTCGAAAGCATGTGACGCCCCCGGCGAGTGACAGAAAAGATCCGGTTTGATCAAAACCTGGGTTGTCGCCATCCCAGCATGTTAATTGAGATCGGGCTCGTTTCATGGTCAACCTTATTTTCAGGATATTTCAGACAGATGTATTTTGATTTTCATTGCCACTTGTTCAACAGACACATCATTTCTAATGTCAGCGCCAAGTCTGAAATGGTGAAAGAGCTTAACCTTAATGTGGTTGAGGCGGCCGGGAGCTTTGAGCCTCAAGACCTGCAGGAAGCGGCCCAGGCTGAGAATGTCACAGGTTGTGTGATTCTTCCAACGGCAGCTCCGGAAAAAGTGGTTTCGCAAAATGACCGTTGCTACAGGACAAGCCTGAAGTACGATCGTATAATCCCATTCTTTACGTTACATCCCCACATGGCTGGACTGGAAAACGAGATTCACAGGTCACAGGACAAGGGGATAAAAGGATTCAAATTTTCGAGCTTCTCACAGAAGTTCGACCTGAGGTCAGAAGAGGTCTCAAGAATGTTGAAGGCGCTGGAAAAGGCCGGTGTCAACAGGAACGCCCCTCCTATAGTAGTTTTTGACACCTTCTGCAAAGCGGACCTCGGGTTCGGCGCAGATCCTGAACATCTTACCACTCCTTCGAGACTGTCTCAAATCTACCCCAGGTATCCGGGTATAAATTTCGTAGGGGCTCACATGGGCGGCCTCATGGCAGATTTTACCGACCTCATTAAATACCTCAAGCCGGCGCCAAATTTCTATCTGGACACATCCAACGCAGCCCATACACTCAACAATCTCCAGTTTATTGAGCTATTGAAGTTACACGGTCCGTCGAATGTTCTTTTTGGCACTGATTGGCCGTGGTTCACTCACCGCGATGAAATAACGCTCATAAAGTCTCTGCTGAAGAGAGCGGTGTTTTCGGATTCCGACGTCGAAAACGTTTTTCGGGACAATGCGCTCAGACTGCTGAAAATGTAGTGAGATTGTCGAAGCGCCCGTTCTAATGAAGGTAACGCCTGGGCCCAATCACAAAAACCTCACTGCTCGATATCCATGACCTGATTACTTTCTGAAGTTCAAGTTCCCTTGAGTTCTCCACAAGTTTTGTCATGGCAAGGTCCGATACAAAAGCTGCGTCCAGGCCCAACAAGAGAACGCCGTGATCGCTCAAGTATTGCGGAACCTGCCTGAGCACGGTCCTGGCCGGATTTAACCCGTCAAAGCCCCCGTCCCATATTTCCGGGTGGTCATGGGAATAGAGATTTGTTTCACCGACCTCAGTTGGAATGTATGGAACGTTTCCAAAGATGAGATCGAAATGCCCGTCCACATTGGCAAACCAGTCACTCTGCCTGAATTCTATTCCTTCTGCCTGACTGGCCCGGGCGACTATTCGGGCATTTTCGATGAATTCCGGATTAACATCTATCGCCAAGACTCTGACATTTCTGATTTTTGCGCAATAAATGGCCAGTAAGCCTATGTGTCCGGTCCCCAGATCAAGAACATCGTGGCAGTCCTTGAGGTAACGACCAAGCGCCTTACGAAGAACCAGGGAAGTATTATCCCAAATGTGGTCATGAACCAGACTGATGGCGTCCACCCTGAAATGGGTCCCGGCTATGGCCAATCGCAGGCAGCGAAGTCGCGGTATGGCGGCCAACGCCTTTAAGAACGCGCTCCCGAAGTTATGTGTAGTTGCGCTCATTTTCCACGCCTCCAAACCCAGGTTCCGCTCAAAGAGCCGGAGTAAAGTTGCAAGCAATGACAGATGCGCATCAATTTCTTTCAGCTAGTCAATCTTCAACTCTTTCGCCAGTGTTTTATAATAGGGCGGAAATTCGGGCTGCATGTTCTGGTAGAAGGTAATTGGATACTTTGCGCCGATCTTTTTACCGGCAAGTTTCAGGCCTCCGCAGACCTTTGGGACGGCTGAAGCCGGCATGGAAAACACCATCTCGTCATCTTGGGTCATTGAGAAAATTCGGTCACCGCTCCCAGGAATCGCCACTCTGGGTTTTCCTGATTTCATGGGCGCTGTGAGGTATTCCGTGCATTCGATCTTGCCACCGAAATTTCCCATGACTCTCTCACCTGTAGAGTATGTCCAGGCCTGAATCATACGCATCACCTGGGCGGGATTGGCGTAAACGGCCACGACATCCGGCTCAAAGTCCGCTTTGGTCAGTGGCCCCAGCACAACAGCCTGAAGCTCTCCGGACGGAATGAAACTCATTGATGATGTTTCCTTGGCTCCGGTTTCGCGATCTTTGGAGAAAGTCACTTCGGTGAAAAGTTTTGCCACAGTCTCCACCTGATTTTGAGAGCCTGTAAACCCGAATGAAATCATGGCCGGGACGCAAGTGAGGTCCTCCTTGGCTAGCCCCACGGTCCAGCCATAAGCCCTGGCCATGGTGACACCCATGCAAATGGTAATTTTCTTGCCGAGACGCTCTTTGGGCCGGATCGTTTTCTCCGGAAAAGAACCGTCTTTCACAAATTTTACCGCCACCGGCAATGTTCTGAGACGGAGATTTTCATACAAGAACTCTCCCGATTCCTCGAAAGTGGCTTCTGGCATTTCGGTAACTCCTTTTTTGTCAAGAAAGTCGATGTGTTGTGACAATAAGCAACAATGTCTAAAAAATTGTCTGTTTGCTATGAAATTTCCGGCAGGTTGGCTCGACCTGACGGGGTTGGAGTAGTTCTTGAGGATCAAATTCAAAAAAACACGACGGCGCCGAGTCATGGAAAACCGGTTACCCCCGCATCATGGTACACTATAACATTCAAAAAGTTGTTTGAAAAAATTATTTTAGAACATACATCATCGTCGCCTGCATCATGCAGATGAGACGGGTTTGATCCTTTTCATGGGCGATGATTTCAGCCGAGCATATCGTGAGAGTCCTGTCGAAATCCAGTTCGAGGATAGCAATCCCCGGTTCCACCTTGACTAGTCGGACACCCATTTTGTTCATGAATTGCTGCTGGTCGAAGCTTGAACGGACACGATCCTCGAAATATGGGTCAACGGGATCGAACTTTGGCACGCAACGCGCTCCCCAATTCAAAAAATAAAATTAACTTTCCTGATGGTAGAACCTTCGACGTTTAATGGCTGCAGTGAACACTCTAACACATAAACATTGATTGACAAAGAGGCTTTGAACAAATAAACTTGTCTCAAGCTTAACTCGTGTTACCTCAGTAGACCTCTCGTTAGGGCTCGGGCGTCACAACGATTAAGATCCTAGGACATAGGAGCCCGTGCCGCGGATTGACACACCAAGGTTCACTTCTTGTTTGTCCCCGTTCACTAAAAGCCCTTGTTCGTAACATACCACCGCGCCAGAAGTTATTTTACGGCGCTACTTTAAGAGGAGTTAAACAATGAGCATTAACATTTATGTAGGAAACCTTTCTTTTGGCGCAACAGAGGACGAACTTAGGGGTCTTTTCCAAACGTACGGAGCAGTTGATTCTGCAAAGATTATATCAGACCAGTTTACTGGACGATCCAGAGGTTTCGGTTTCATCGAAATGTCCAATCGTGAAGAAGGCCTGAAGGCCATTGAAGAGCTGGACTCCAAAGATTTTAACGGTAGAAGCCTCAAAGTCAATGAAGCCCGTCCGAAGACCAACACCCGTGGCGGCGGCGGTGGTGGTCAGAGAAGAGACGGTGGCGGTGGCGGTGGAAGATCGCGCTGGTAAGCTCTCCAGAATAATTTAGTCGATCTTTAGCAGTGGCAAGAGATTCTACCTGGTATCCCTTGCCACTTCTGTTTCTAGCCTTTGGAGTCATTCTCTCCCGACATTAAAATTGGGTCTCGCAATGCCTACTCAGCGATTCTTTGAAGCCCCGGACGGAACTTTTTCGTACCTCGATTGGGGTGGAGATGGTCCTCTGGCCCACATAGCCCATGCAACCGGTTTCTGCGCCGGGGTTTATGATCCTCTTGCACAAATACTGGCTTCCAGACTTGGCATTCTCGGAATGGACCATCGGGGACACGGAAGGACATCCGCTCCTGCTGATCCTGAAAATCTGAAAAGCTGGAACAAGTTCGCCGATGATCTAGGGTTTTTCTTCAACAGATTGAATGGTCCGGTAATCGCCATCGGTCACTCACTGGGCGCTGTCTCAAGCATGATGCTCGCGGCAAAAAAACCGCAGCTAATCAGGGCTCTGGTCCTGATCGATCCAACCATAATGCCGCAATCACTCAATTTGTTCCTGTTCATGAGCCAACGACTCGGTCTAACGAAAATATTCCCAATAGTTTCCGGCGCCGCCAGGAGAAACCCGGTCTGGCCTGATAGATCCACCATTCTGGAGGCCTATTCCCAACGAGCCCCCTTTAATATATGGACGGAAGGTTTTCTGAAAGGTTACCTGGATTATGGTTTTGAGGACATTGAATCCGGATCCGTCAGGTTAAGATGTGAACCGGCGTGGGAGTCCCGATGCTTTTCAACCTGTCCTGCAGGAGTCTGGAAGATACCGAGTCAACTGAAAGCGCCGGTACTGATAATCTACGGATCCTCATCAGACGTTTTCCTTGGCAAATGCGCAATAAAATTCAAAAGGGAGTGCCCTGCGGTCGAACTGAAACGGATCGAAGGGGTCGGGCATTTCGTTCCTATGGAAAAGCCTCAACAGACCGCCCAGTCCATTTTCGAATTCCTCGAACGGCTAAAGATTCTCTAACTTGAATCCTTTAGAAAAAATAAAAGACCTTGGAGATAGGTGGGGGCCAAGGTCTTTTTCCTGGAGTAAGTATATTGAGTGGCAAACTAGCCTAGAAGGTTGCTAATTTTAGAAGCAATTATGGCGCCAACAATTCAAGTTACGAATATGTGGCGAAATTACACATCTCTATTATCCTTCCAGCAACAGATCCCTCGCACAAAAACCTACACTTTTGTCAATATCTGTCACGCAATGTTACCATTTTGCAAGAACTGATGATTTGAGCGCCTGAATGCGGGTTGTTAAGACAAGGCGCTTGACAAAACCGACTAAGTCCGTTAAAAACCTAATCGCACTAACCGGTCAGTCAATAGTTTCAAGGTGACTGTTACGGTTCGAGTCAATAAGATTATGATGAGGATGGTATGGACAATACGTTGGAAGATCAAGTCAGTCTGGTCATAGCCAGGACAAAGGCCCATAAAGATACATTTGCGGTGCCTCAGCTCGTAACGCTCCTGTCCGCAGAACTCAGTCGTCCGGACATGGATGACAATTTGAGAGCTGAGACAACGCTGGTTTTTGTTGAAAAGGTTTTAAGCGCTTTATCAGGATCTCCGATCTACTCTGACGCGTTGATAAGAGAATTTTACCGTTGTGTGTTGGAGACGGCTGAGGGTCATGGGATACAGCGCAAGGAGATACTGGAAGATCTCTTGTTCCAGAGTTTACGGCGTCCGACGCATCATGAGCCTCACAAGCGCAAGAAACAGAAAGACGCCCGGGACCGGATTCTGACGGCGGCGCTGGCGGAGTTTTCAGAGAAGGGTTTTCATTTATCGACGATCGACAGCATTGCCGACAGGGCTGGAATAGCCAAGGGGACGGTTTACAGGTACTTCAGCACAAAAGAAGGCTTATTTACGGCCCTCAAGGACGATGCGATGACCGAGTTCGTCGATTTGGCCAAAATGAGTCTGAGCGGCCAGGAGGATGTGCTCGAGATAATTGAGAGTATTCTCCGGATATATCTGACTTTCTTTGAACACAATTCGGCTTTTTTCAAGGTGATAATCCAGGAACAGAAAGATTTCGGCCGAGAGTTTTCAGAAAAGTTCACACAGGAACTAATAGGGTCTTTGCCGTCGCTGAAGAGGCGTTGCTGGAAAGCGTCGCGTCTGGGCAGACTCAAACAGTTGAATTACAACACGGTATTTTTCGGGATCATAGGTTTTCTGAACGGTGTGATCCAGAAATGGCTTCACGAGGGAGGGGAGGGCTCCCTCCTGGATGAGCTGGATACCGTGCGAGAGGTATTATTTTACGGATTTGCGACAAAACCCGAAGAGAACAAAAATACCAGTATTTTAAAGGTGATTTCATGAGACCATCCGGTGTTTCCAATTTGAAGGCGCCCGTTTTGTACATCAATCCTTTCTTCAACACGGATTCAAAATTGATAGAAGAAGTGACGCTGGCAGGGGCCGTGGGGGTTGTAGATCACGCTACCGCCGGCATTTCTCCAATCAGTGTCCCGACTGATCTTCAACACGGTGTTCGGGTCAAATTGAGAGACCTTGCCGCTTATTCGGGCAACACGAAGATCAGGCTTGCCATAATTCCACTGAGTGACGTTGAGGATTTGAGGTCCGTTGATGCTGGATCATTAACCATGGTCCCATTTCCCCTTTTTGTGGAAGTTGGCACAGCCGCAGACGCATCCATAGCGGAAAAGGCGGGAGCGACCGGACTGATAGCGCGTGGTTCTGAGGGTCCGGGTTGGGTCAGTGAAACCAATGGATATGTGCTTTTACAAAAGATATTGCAGTCGTCCGGACTGCCGGTATTTCTGCAGGGAGGGGTGTCACTAAGGACGGCGGCCGGAGCGGTGAGGGCCGGCGCTTCCGGGGTGGTTCTGGATAATCACCTTCTTTTGACAGAGTCTTCCTCCTTGCCAGAAAGCCTCAAGAAATTCCTGTCCGGTCTGGCTCTGCCTGCCACAGCGATGCTGGGAGAGAGCTTTTCCAGGAATCTCAGGGTTTATTCAAGAGTCGGAACGAAAATAGTGAGGGAACTCCGCAAGATCGAGGATTCCCTGACCCCCGACGAATTGCCGTCCTACTATTTCAGGCTGGACACCTCGATCGGCCTTCCTTCAAACACACCGGACCTCGACGAAACACTGCTCCCGTTGTCCGAAGACATAATCACCGCTAAAGACCTGACATCGAGATTCGTGACAGCCGGCGCCATCATTGGGGAATTTGGCAAGAGCATGCGCATGGTGGACACATCATGGCCTTTTGGTGAGGATTCTCGCCTGAGCCGTGAGCATGGGACACGTTTACCTGTGGTTCAGGGCCCAATGGCTCACGTCAGCGATAATGCCGATTTTCTGGGTCTCATCGCCAAAGGTGGGGCTCTGCCTTTCCTGGCATTGGGTAACATGCCGGGACCGATAGCCAAAAAAGCCATGGATGAGGCCAGGGAAAAGACCGGCGATCTCTATGGTGTGGGACTGATGGGACTGGATGTAAACGCCTTCAGGTATGAAGCCCATCTGCAACTTATGTCGAAGAACCCTCCCAAGTTCGCTGTGCTGGCGGCCGGTGGCCCTGATCTGGCAAGGCGAATAGAGGCGTTAGGTGTCAAGTGCTACCTTCACTGCCCAGCTCCGGCCATGCTGTCCGACGGTCTGAAGGCCGGGTTAAGAAGGTTTGTTTTTGAAGGAGCCGAATCAGGTGGTCATATCGGGAACCTGGGGAGCCTGAATCTCTGGAGTTCCAACCTGGATGAACTGGCCAGACATGTCGATAATGGACTTGATTTGAGCGAGGTTTCCATTCTTTTTGCCGGAGGCATAGCCTCGCCTGAAGCCACGGCGTTCATAGCGGGCATGCTGGGAGACCTGACGGCCAGGGGACTGAAGTCCGGCTTACAGATGGGAACGGTTTACCTAACAAGCGCTGAAGCTGTGTCAACAGGGGCGATTACGGAATGCTACCAGAGACTGACATTAGAAAACGCCTCGACGGTAGTCATTGGACGGACCGTAAATATTAAGGCGAGGGCGGCCGGATCGCCGATGGCATCCATGCTCATCGACCGCGAGCACGATCGTCTCCGTGACGGAGTCTCATTGAGGGAACGCAAGGAATTATACGAGAAAGACAACCTGGGGGCTCTGAGACTAGCCTCCAAAGGTTGCGCCATCGATCCGGAGACTGCAAATTCCGAGACCCCCGTGTTCTGCGACCTTTCAGTCGATGAACAAATGGAGCGCGGACTCTACCTGATGGGGCAGGGCGTGTGCTTACTGGGACAAACAACTACTATCGAAAAGATTCACGACCAAATTCTGAATAAGGGTCACGACATTTTCATGATGGAAAATCCGGCAAAACTCGCGCCCGCTCAGGCGGATTCAACCACCGCTGAGGTTAAGGCCTGGGAAAATACCAGTCATGAGATTATGGATCAGATTTCTGAGATTATATCTGAGGCTACAACCGTTTCAGTTCCGGAAAACCTGTCTCCCTACAGCAAGGAAATGGGGCATACTCCTGCTGCTATTCACGGGAACGGATCATCCCATGCTGAACAGGAGTTCAGGCCGTCTCATGAGCCCATCGCCGTGGTGGGCATCGGGTTGAGACTTCCAGGGTCCGATTCGCCGGAGAGTTTCTGGAAATATGTTATCGAAAAACAGAACGGAATCACCAAGGCTCCTCCGGACAGGTGGAGAAACATAGATCATTATTATGATCCCAACCCGAAGGTTCCAGACAAGACATATTCCTGCATTGGCGGATTCATTACGGATTTTGAATTTGATCCTCTGAAGTTCAGGATACCGCCATCGGTAGCCAAGAAGATGGATCGAACCCAGAAACTGGCGGTCAGCTGTGTGGCGGACGCTTTGGAAGACGCCGGTCTGAAGCCGGAAGAACTCAAGGGCAAGAAGGTTGGAATAGTCATAGGTAATTCGATGGGTGGAGAAACCACCGATCGTTACGCTGAAAGGCTGGTTCTTCCACGAGCAGTCGAACTGCTCAAGGAATCGCTTGAAAAAGCGGGTCTGGACAAAGCGGCGGGAACGGCGGCGATAGAGATATTCAAACAGCGATTTCTGGAAGGATTGCCCGAAATAACCGAGGATTCTCTCCCCGGTGAACTTCCGAATGTAATTTCAGGACGAGTGGCCAACGTGTTCAACCTTGAAGGCCCTAACTTCACGGTTGACGCAGCATGCGCATCTTCGCTTGCTGCAATCATGAACGCCGTCAATGGGCTTCGCGCCGGCTTCATGGATATGGCATTGGCCGGAGGAGTCGATGCGGCAATGCATCCTTCTTCGTTCATCAAGTTCTGCAAGGTAGGCGCATTGTCCGCTGATGGATCAAGGCCTTTTGACGCAGGCGCCAATGGTTTCATCATGGGTGAGGGCGCCGGCATTCTGTTGATGAAACGGCTGTCTGACGCTGTCCGTGATAAAGATCGGATTTACGGACTTATTATGGGCGTGGGCTCATCATCGGACGGACGGGGAAAGGGAATAACAGCGCCAAACGCAGCAGGTCAGGAAAGGGCCATCAAGGCGTGTCTGGAAGCGGCGGATGTTGATCCGAAAACGATCGGGCTGATTGAAGCTCACGGAACCTCAACTCCGGTGGGTGACAAGACTGAGCTGATGCTGCTCGATGACTTCTTCCGCAGAGCGGGCTCTCCCGCAGGCTCTGTAGGCATCGGTTCGGTCAAGTCTCAGATTGGCCACCTGAAGGCCGGAGCTGGGGCAGCCGGAATTCTAAAGGCCTTGCTGGCTCTTTACCATCGGACCTTACCCTCTACGATAAACATCAGGACTCCTAATCCATGTATAGATTGGGATAACTCGCCACTTAGCCTGTTGACGGAATCCCGTCCCTGGAAAACTCACAACGGTTCTCCGCGTCGGGCTGGTGTCAGCGCTTTCGGTTTTGGAGGCACCAACTTTCACGTTATGCTTCAGGAATTCACACCAAATCTCAAGCTCGTCCCCAAAGTAGAAGCGGCGCTTGAAACACCGCAGAGGATAGAGTTTGTCCCGCCGGCCTGGCCAAGACCGTCGAATCACAAAATACAGGGAGAGGCTTGGGCAGTCGGTGGCAACACCCCTGTGGAACTTGATGAGAAAGTCAGGGTAATCCTGGCAAATCTCAACCCGGATTCTTTCCGTAGAACAGCCATTGAATTCCGAAAGAACGCGACTTCTTTTGATCTTCGATTCGGTTTCGGCGCAACTGACGCGGAGATGGCCGCAAAGAAACTGGAAACCATTCTTGACGTGATCAAGGACCCATCGAAGAAGGCTGTTTTGCCTGCCCGTGGAATCAGTTTTGCCCAGGGTCCTTCAGCCAGGCTGAAACCGGGAGCCGCATTACTGTTCCCCGGTCAGGGATCACAGTACACTTTCATGTTCAGGGATCTTTGCGACCGATATCCGGTGGTGGCCGAAACCTTTGGTGAGGCCGACGAAATACTGCAGTCACTTGGACTTCCATCGATCGTTTCCATGTTGTTTCCGGACGAGGAGGCGCTGAACAAAATGGGAGCGGAGGCTTCAGATCCCTTAAGAGATACCCAGACTCTGCAGCCGATGATCCTGACTGCGGATACCGCCATGCTGAGACTTCTTGCGAGCATGGGTGTCAGGCCGGTCGCCTGCGCTGGACACTCATTGGGTGAGTACGCAGCATGTGTGGCTGCCGGGGTCTTCTCTTTCAGAGACGCTCTGGAGGCGGTAGCGGTTAGGGGTCGTGAGATGGCCAGGGTTAGCATTGCCGATCCGGGTTTGATGATGAGTATTCCCGCCGACGCACGCCTGGTTGAGGAAGCGCTGGCCGAGATTGACGGATACGTGGTGGCGGCCAACAAGAACTCTCCCAATCAGACGGTGATTTCCGGTGAGACAGCCGCAGTCATGAAGGCCGGGGAGCTTTTCAAATCCCGTGGTCTCGAAGGAATCCTTGTTCCAGTGTCCGCGGCTTTCCACTCCGGAGTAGTTGCCCCTGCCAGAGAGCCATTCATGCGGACTCTGGAAAAGCTCCAGGTCAATCCTCCGACCACACCCATTATTTCAAATGTGACCGGAGACTTTTATCCCCTAGGCCCGGCCGCTCCGGACAAAATCAGGGACCTGTTGGGCAAGCAATTCGCCGCCCCGGTTGAATGGGTCAAAACACTCAGGAAAATGTATGGCGAAGGAATAAGGGTGTTTATTGAGTGCGGTCCCAAACGTGTAATGACCAATCTTACCCTGGACACTCTGTCAAACGACGCTTTGCCCCTTCCCATGAACCATCCCAAAAAAGGCGGGATATTGCAGTTGATGGAGAGCATGGCAGCGCTTTTGGTCGAAGGCTTCGACATCGATTTCGACAAAGCCGAAGCCGGTTATATGACAGATTCTTCTGCCAGGCGCCCAGAGCTCAAGGTTGTGAGATCAACGGAGCGGTTTGTTCCCACTCCCGTGGAGGTCCTGCCCCCGATAGTCAGGACAGTTCCTTCACCGCTGGATTCACTACTCGATGATGATCTCAAGCAACTGGTCGTAAAAAAGGAATTCGGTAGATATGTTGAATTGCAGGGCGCTCCAATAAGGGCATTGCTGAAAGCAGGCTACCAGTCATTCGTAGAGAATATTCTGCCTCTGGAAAAAACAGTCGAGACTGTGAAGTCGGAGGGCATGGATTTTGCCCCGGTTGTCATCTCTGGTGTTTCAGCGGGTCTTCCTTCCGATGTGCGTTTCGCTTTTGACCGCGAGAATCTCGATGATCTGATCCTTGGGAAAAATTTCATAAAACAGGTTCCGGAGCATGGTCGTATCGACATGCTGGAGAAAAACCTGGAACGGCTTTACAAGGGGCCCGATGGTGAGGCCGATCTGAGATCGGTTGATGACATTTCTGATGTGATCCAGCTTGCGGGTTTCTTCAATGATTCTGAGATAGTCCAGGAATATGGAATTGATGAGAAGCTTGTAGCAGCAATGGATGTAACCACAAGGCTTGCCGTGGCGGCAGGGCTGGAAGCGCTTAGAGACGCAGGCATTCCATTGGTCAGGCAAATGAAGATTACTTCCGCAGGGACCGAGTTGCCTGACACATGGGCGCTGCCGCCTGAGCTGCGGGCCGAGACCGGGGTTATCTTCGCATCGGCGTTTCCCGGCATGGCTTCACTTGTTGATGAGGTGACCAGGGAAACGGCAGCCAAGTA
>CAZGVM010000044.1:0-19108 GCA_964528855.1 uncultured Desulfomonile sp.
GCCGGTATGGCCGGGACATCAGGATAAGCATGGATGGGTTTTCCCTCCAGAGGATTTTTATTTTTTGATTAATAGTTTAAAAATGGGGTATACAGTAAGGTAGACCTGTTCCTGACGAATGTGAGAATCTTTGATAAATTGATATTTATTTCAGGCGTGTAAAATGAATCTTGAAAATGAATCCATTAAGCTTACATCTGCGATGGAGGACTATCTGGAAGCAATTTATCATTTGGAACAAGAGCGTAGAATTGCGCGCGTGCGCGATATTGCTCAAAAGTTAAACGTTCGCATGTCCTCTGTAAGCGCCGCTCTCAAGACCCTTGGCTCCAGGGATCTGATAAAATACGATCCTCACCAGTTCATAACTCTCACAGACAAAGGCCTCACACGGGCCAAAGAAATAGTGAGAAAGCATGAGATCCTTAAAAGTTTTCTGAATAAAATTCTGAAGATTGAAGAATCCATAGCCGAGGATAACGCTTGCAGGATCGAACATCATCTTGACCGTGAGGTCATTGAAAAACTCGTCCATTTTGTGAAGATGGTAGAACTTTGCCCTGTTGAAAACATCAAGAGATTCGAAAAGGATACGAGCGCATGTCAAAATTGTGAGCCTTGCCTGGAAGAAGCCCGTAAAAAGCTTTCCACCAGAAATCAGGCTCAAAAGACGGCAGTTGAGGCCGGCTTGACTCTGTCCGAGGCTGTGCCGGGAGATCAGTTGCTGGTTCAGTCCATAGCAGGATCCAGAGAACTCAGAGCCCAGCTTGCAAAAGACGGTTTGGAAAAAGGCGCGATAATAACTATTGAGAAGATAGACTCTCTGGAGAATAGCGTTACACTAAACATAAACGGGTATCATATCTTGCTTCCTAAAAGGGACGCAAGAAAGATCTTTGTCAAGCCATTGTAAAATTCACCTTCAACACCTGACCCGTGGCCTAAAAAAGATACCTGAAAGCGGCGCTTATCACTATCAAAAGAACTCCTGCCAACAACAGGTATGGGCCTGCTTTAATCTCTTCATTCATTTGGTCTGGGGTATGCCTGTCAGTGCAACCCCCTCCACAATTGCTACAGTCGTGATTAGCCGGCATTTTATCTTCTCCACTTCTTTTTATGATCAACGAAAGTTTATTCGAAAATTACCACAATAAAATAGTCTACATTAATTCAGATGTCTCGTAACCTCAATCAGTTCATAATTTTTTATTTTTTTCTCGTCCCCAATCCAACAATTCCCCAACTTTCTTACTTCTGAATAATAATTGAAATGCAGGTGTCATACGGAAGATTCCGTTTTACTCAGCATTTTTTTGAATTGATGGGAAAGGACACCAGGGTTTCAGGCAACTAATTATTTAAAGTATCACATTATTATTATTATTCTACTTTCTATTATCACTTCTATTTGTCTTGGCATTAGTTTCAGTTTTATGGTATCATCCGACCCATTATTCACGATCACCTTGAATCTGTTTTACCATCATCAGGCTAGTTACGTGGGTGGTCAAATGTCAAATTTTGGTATGTGCTTGATTTATGGCAGAGAAGAAATCTTCAAAAGAACCTCAATTCAGGAAATTACCGGGTATAGAGGTATGCGCGCCCAGATCCGCCAAAGATGACGCCGTTGGCATTGCGTTGTTTGCCATATCAGTCTTTCTCTTTCTGTCCCTGTTGTCGTATGATCCCAAAGATCCGTCTTTGAATGTCGTCACAACCCGGCAGTCCGTGTCAAATCTTTGCGGTCTTATCGGCTCTTACATAGCTGATGGGCTGGTTCAAATACTTGGCATAGGTTCTTTTCTGGCGCCCATATCACTGGCAATGGTAGTGTTCCGGATCTTCAGCCCATCGCGGGTCAGATTAACGTTTTGGGATTATTTCAGTCTCGTTGGCCTGGTCATAGTTTTGTCCGGATTGCTGGACAGATATGGTTCGGTTTCATTGCTGAAGTTCCCTACGGAGTTTCCGGGAGGAGCTGTTGGGGCTTTTTTTAATGGAGCCATGACCAAGTTTTTCGGCACTGCTGGTGGGATACTTGTAAGTGTCACCCTGTTGTTGCTCTACAGTTTGCAGTTGACGAAACGCTCCATCAGACGTTTCATTCAGGCGCTTATAAGCGCAGGGCAGCTTCCTGCCTGGTTGATGAATCTGGGATGGTCAAGTTTAAAAGAGCGAGCCTTGCGTTTAAAATCCGGTTTCCATGAATGGATCACCGGTCTACGGGAAAACCGGCGACAGGTTGTCGCTTATGAGCAGCAATCGGGAATTTTAGATGGCTTACCAGAGATTTCACCTGCGGTTGCCCACTTGGAACCCGCCAAAGCAGAACTGGTGGCCCGCACTGAAATTGGCGTTCGTTCATGGGAGAGACTATCGTGTCTTCCAGTGGACGACATAGCTGAACCTGACATCACGGTTGTTCCCGAGCCTGAGCGCACAGAAATAAAATCGCCCAGACCTTACATAGCGGCAAAACCGGAGTCCATTAAGGAGCCGGCGCCTTCAAAACTGTTCAAGTGGAAATCCATAGAAATTGACCCTGGATCTTCTGAACCCGAGGATCTCTCGAACGACGCAGAGGATCTTCCTTATCAGGAGACATCATCAGGCCACGTCGTTCATGAGCTTGAAGAGACCGTTCCCCAAACGCATCCTCCACTTCCTGAGGATTCTAGCTCCTTGCGACCGATAAAAGTTACAAAGAGGGCTGACGAAAATCCTGTTGGCGTCGATATTAAAGAGTTGAAACTTGATAACACGGATTATCACTTGCCACATCTGGATTTACTCGATACCCCTCCCGCCTCCACCCGCATGGTTGATGAAAGGCTTCTGGAATCAAACGCCCGGGTTCTTGAGCAAAAACTGGCGGATTTAGGGATTAAGGGAGAGGTGGTAGAAATCCACCCGGGTCCGGTAATCACAATGTACGAATTGACCTTGGCGCCAGGAATCCCTTTGCGTAGGGTGTTGAATACTTCGGATGATCTTGCCATGGCGCTAAAATCGGGGTCTACCAGGGTAGTCGCTCCTATTCCGGGAAAGGACACCGTTGGGATAGAGGTGCCCAATATCAACAGAGAGATTGTTTATTTTAAGGAAATAATTGAGTCCAAGGCTTTTGTTTCATCGAGCGCTCCACTCAAGATGGCATTAGGCAAGGAAATCGATGGTGAACCTTTTGTTTCCAGCCTGGCTCGAATGCCTCATCTCATGATAGCCGGCGCGACCGGAACCGGTAAATCGGTTGGACTCAACTGTTTGATCTGTTCATGGTTAATGTCTTGCAGCCCCGATGACGTAAAATTTCTAATGGTTGATCCGAAAAAACTGGAGCTTTCATACTATCAGGACATTCCTCATCTGATTCATCCCGTTGTGACTGAGGCTGAAAAGGTGCCTAAGGTTTTAAGTTGGGCTATCAGAGAAATGGAACGCCGTTACGATCTATTGAGCAAGGCCGGTGCAAAAAATATTGAGGGATACAACCAGAAACTGAAGTCGGAAACTCTGAGTAAGGAACCGGAGACGGAAGAGCCTTCAAAACTGCCTTATATTATAATCATCATTGATGAGCTGGCTGAACTCATGATGGTTGCGGCCAAGGATATTGAAATTTCAATCGCTCGACTGGCGCAGATGGCGAGAGCCGCTGGTATTCATTTAATCCTCGCCACTCAACGACCTTCTGTGGATGTCATAACAGGCGTTATAAAGGCGAATTTTCCAGCGAGAATTTCTTATCAGGTTTCAGCCAAACCAGACTCTCGAACAATCCTGGACACTGTTGGCGCCGAGAACCTGTTAGGCATGGGCGACATGCTCTTTTTACCGCCCGGCACCTCAAAAATGAGAAGGCTTCACGGGGCTTTTGTTTCTGAGAATGAAATCAGGAAAATCGCTGATTTCACCAAGGCACAGAGATCTCCTGTGTATCTGAGTGAAATAACCTCTGCAATGACTGAAGCCGATTCTGCAATGAACGGAGTCGATTCGATTGATGACGAAAAATATGATGAAGCTGTGGCTTTGGTTACAAGACTAGGGCACGCTTCAATATCCCTTATCCAGAGACACATGCGAATAGGTTACAATCGAGCCGCCCGAATAATAGAAGCCATGGAAAACGAGGGAATCATCGGTCCTTCAGATGGCACTAGTCGCCCACGTGAAGTTTTAGCAAGATCACTGGATTTTATCCCCGATACAAGGATCGGGGCCTGATTGGTGGACCCCATCTCCATTGCCGGTAAAGTCCCCTTCTTGTAGTCCTACAATCCCACAATTTCCCGTATGAATGATTCCGGCCAATTAAGCGTCATGGCTTCAGCAATCTCATCCAGGCCAACATTTCGGCTCTGCTTGATGAATGGAAACGTGACAATCCGAATTTCAGGGACAATTCTTGCCAGATCGCCAGGAGTGTACTCCTCTTCAGGGCCTGATAATTCCTGAGATACAGACAGCACAATTCCCTTTATTGGAATGTCTCTTTTCTGGAGGGCTTCTACACTCAGCACGGTGTGGTTGATCGTTCCCAGCGCCATACGGGCTACTAGAACCGTCGGGAAATGGAGTTGCTCAATGACATCAATCATCCTTTTATGATCTGCCACCGGCACCATCAAACCGCCCGCGCCTTCCACTATGGTCATGGAGGCGTCTTCGGAAACAGCCAAAACGTGTTCAACAATGTCTGACACACTCAAATTGCTGTCTTCCATCGCTGCGGCCCTGAATGGGGCGGCAGGCATCGCAAATCTGTAGGGAGCGCATTCATCCAGTGAAAAAGACCTGTCACTGGCTTCCCATAAAATTCTGCCATCTATGGGATCGAGCATGCCGTTCTTGATCGGGCAGCCTGTTTCTACCGGTTTGATTCCGACACAATTGATCCCGCGCTTCCTGGCCAATCTCACCAGTCCTGATGAAATCAGGGTCTTGCCTACCCCGGTGTCCGTGCCTGATATGAAAATATTTGACATGTCAAATCGCCCCACAGATTTCAGAGATCGACAACGCAGTCTTGGTAACCAGGAAATCCAGTTCACTTTCGGATATGCATAGAGGAGGCATGATCACTATAACGTTCCCTAGAGGTCTCAGGATGACTCCGTGTTTCCTGATGTTCCCGGTAACCTGAGCCCCGACCTGCAGCGCAGGGGCATACGGCTCCCGGCTTGAAGTATCCTCAACCAGTTCAATTCCTACCATGAAGCCACATTGTCTGATTTCTCCCACATGAGATAATGGTAAAATTTTCGTTTCAAGAAGATCAGACAAAAGTCTTATCTTGGGTTGAAGTTTTTCAATGACATTTTCCTGTTCGAAAATTTCAATGCAAGCTTTGGCGGCGGCGCAGGCCAGAGCATTCCCTGTGTAGCTATGCCCGTGAAAGAATGTTTTATAATCTGTATGTGACCCCAGGAAAGCTTCAAAAATGTTTTCGGTGAACAGTGTGGCCGCCAGGGGTAGATATCCTCCCGTGAGTCCCTTGGCCATACACATGATGTCGGGATGAACATCTTCCTTTTGACTGGCGAACATGGCCCCTGTTCTTCCAAATCCGGTAGCCACCTCATCACAAATCATCAGGATATTGTGGTCGCGACATATTTGTTCCAGGTCTTTCAGAAAACCGGGCGGATGCACTATCATGCCTGCGGCGCCCTGCACTAATGGCTCTACGATGAGAGCCGCAATCTCATCAGACCTCTCTGCCGCTAATCTCTTAAAATTATCTACACATCTGCGTTTTATTGCTTCAGGCTCAAGTTCCGGTGATCGATACGGGAACGGCGTGGGAATGGCGCAGGTTTTAAAAAGTAATGGGTTGAAAATACTGTGGAAAATATCAATTCCACCCAAACTCACAGACCCTATGGTATCCCCGTGATAAGCCTGGTCCAAACCAACAAACATTTTCTTCCCGGGGTGACCAAGGTTTCGCCAGTACTGGAAAGCAACTTTGAGAGCCACTTCAACTGCGGTCGATCCAGAATCCGAATAAAAAACCCTGCTGAGTCCCTCAGGGGCTAATCCAACAAGTTTTTCAGCAAGCTCTATGGATGGCGTTCCTGCCAACCCCAGTAATGTTGAGTGAGAAACTTTTTCAAGCTGAGATTTTATGGCGTCATTAATTTTTTGGTTATTGTGACCATGAACGTTTACCCATAAGGATGACACGCCATCCAGGTATTTATTTCCTTTGGTGTCTATAAGCCATGAACCCTGACCCTGCTCGATGACCAGAGGTTGTGAGGCCAGCCATTCCTCCATCTGGGTAAATGGATGCCAAAGATACTTTTTATCTAGTGATTCCCAATCCCGCATTTACCTTATTCCTGATTGTATGTGAGTGTTATGCCACTTTGGTCTGGTCCACAAAGGCGGATCGATCGAACCTGTATTCACCTGTGAAATAGGAGAGGGCTCCAAGCCCCAAGCTCACAATGAGGCTGAACAGATGATATACCGTGGCAAATGAAACCGCCACAATGGCCTGAATTCCGTACAGGGCCAGAGCGTAACGTCCAGCGGCGTGAAATGTTCCAATAAAACCTGGAGCCGATGGAATTGCCACGGCCAGCGCTATAAACACCTGAATTGTCACAGCAACCAGAAAAGAGCCCTTTATGCCGAAGGCCAGGAGGAAAACATAGGTTGTGGCGGAAAAAAGAAACCAGAGCGCCAATGAATAAAGGAAAATTATCAAGACGCGCCTGAAATTCGCCATCACTTCCACACCTTCTACAAACTTGTGGAAGACAGATTCCAGTAATCCTGCAATTCTGGCTGGAAAAATGGTGAGCGCTCTTTCTACAAGGCTCTGAACATGATTCTTTTTTGCAAGCACTATTAAAACCAGGGAATAGCCAAATACCAAAGCTCCTAGAATGATCTGCCCCACAAAAGAGTATTCCCTTGAGATATCGGGAGTCTTCCACAGCACCGCCCCGAGCAGGACCAGTAAACCCGTCATGTCGAAAAATCTTTCGACAAGAACCGCTCCAAACACGCTCGAAAATGATACTCCGCGCTGATGAAGCAGGTAAGGTCTTACCAACTCTCCGAGTCTCGCTGGCATGATTACATTTGCAGCCGCCCAAATATTCAGCAAATCCCAGAGCATTTTTGTGGAAAGCGAGCAAAAAGGGCTCAAAATGACCCCAAACCGTAGGGCACGGATGAACTGACATCCCACGGCGAAAACCAACCCCGGGATCAGGTAGACTGGCTTCATCTGCATCAATCCATCTACAAAATCCTTCCAGGAGATGTCCCTGAACGTCAACCACAGGAAGAAAACACCAAGTAAAGATCCTGCTGCGATCAGTAGATTCCGTTTGTGGTTGTTGCTATTTGCCATCTATACGTCCCGGGTTTTCTGTAAAATACGAGATGGTCGAGTCCAGGCCATCTTCAAGCGCTATAGTGGGTTTCCAGTTTAATGCTTTTCTGGCAAAGGTTATGTCCGGCTTTCTCCTTGTCGGGTCATCCTTGGGTAATGGTTTGTAAGTGATGCTGGACGATGAGTCTGGTATCATCTCGAGAACTTTCTCCGCCAGTTCTTTTATTGTGACCTCGTGAGGATTCCCCAGATTCATAGGACCTGTTTCCGTGCTGTTCATCAGCTTTATCAAGCCATCGACCAGGTCGGAAATGAAGCAGAAGGAGCGGGTCTGTGAACCATCCCCGTAAATTGTAATCTCATGTCCCAGTAAAGCCTGGCAGATGAAATTGCTGACAACCCGCCCATCGTTAGGAAGCATTCTGGGCCCGTACGTATTGAATATCCTGGCTATGGCGACATTCACATCATTGTAATCACGATAACCTACCGTCAATGTCTCCGCCGCGCGCTTTCCTTCGTCATAGCATGCGCGAGGACCAACTGGATTCACATTCCCCTGATAGGATTCTGGTTGAGGATGAATCTCGGGGTCTCCATATACCTCTGAAGTAGAAGCGAGTAAGAACCTTGCCTTGAGTCGTTTTGCCAGACCAAGCATGTTCAAGGTTCCAAGGACTGAGGTTTTGAGAGTTTTTATGGGGTTGCTCTGGTAATGCACAGGTGAGGCCGGGCATGCCAGGTGATAGATTTCATCCGCCTCGATGAGTATTGGATTGACAACATCATGTCTTATAAATTCAAAATGCGGATTTTCCATCAAGGGCCATATATTACGTTTTGTGCCTGTGAAAAGGTTATCCAGACAAATCACCTCGGCCCCTGAATTGAGTAAAACCCTGCACAGATGACTGCCTATGAAACCGGCGCCGCCAGTTACCAAAACTGTTTTCATATTAAGGCTCCACTGAAATATTAAAGACATTTTAGTATCCACAAGCCGCATGTTTATGTCAATCTTTAAGCGGGCTTCCGTGGTGAGGGCGCCACACCGGCTCAAAGCATGATAACGCGCTGGACGATCCGTGAAATTATCCGGTAACGCCTGGTAATGTTGAATCATGTTATCGCAACCCATTAAATACAGCTATTTATGCACGCGTTGTGATAAAAATTGCGCCTGCGCCGGGATTAAGTGATTCCACACTCTGACAATCGAAATTACCTGGAGCCCATTTTTGGTCAAAAATGATCTTCACTAATTAAATGGGTTATTTTATAATCGTTTCGTTTATGGAACAATCCCGGGCTTCAGCAAAACTTTATACGCATTCCTTTGTCATAGAGCCTGGACGAGTTACCCGGAAATATTTTAAGCGAGTTTGGCTTCTCACAAATGACCAATCCACGGACAGAATTAAATTATTTACTTCAGTTTGTCCTGCTCTTGATAGCCTATAGTGTTATTGTTACCATAGCTTCAGGAGATCTGGGATTTGAAGGGGATGACTGGTGGATCTTTAGTTGGCCCTATTGGAACAGCTTTCCACAGTCAGTAATGGTATATGCAAGGGAATCTCTGAGACCTATGGAGGGGGTTTACTGGATAGGCCTGTTTGAGATTTTCGGTTTCAACAAAATAGTTTTTCATTTTTTTTCGCTGACGCTGCTCGTTTGCGCATGCACATTGATGGGCGCCTGCCTGCTTAAAGCCTTTCCAGGTCGAAGATTGTTCGCGGTTTCAGCGATGCTTATGGCTTTTTTCATCCCGACTGTTTCGTGCCTGACTTTTGTTGTAACCACTGATAATTCCCGATTGAGCATGGTATTTTTTTGGGCCTGCGTGCTGGCTTTTCAACGCTGGATTGAACGAGGAGGCAAATGGAGTGATTTGCTTCTGCCCATCTTTTTGTATATATGCGCATTTTTGACCTATGAGGCTCCCAGTCTCCTCTTATTCTCAATACCATTGTTCGTCATTCCAATTTATTTCAGACTGGCTGAGTCACAGTCGATTTTTCAATTGGGGATAAAACTTTTCGCAGGGATCATAACCGGTTTCTGCGGGGCCCTTTTCCTGCGTTTCCTGTTACTTAAGGGCGGAGCTGTTTCCCACAAACATTTTCTACCGCCTTTTGAACTGATCTGGTCATATTTTGCTTTGGCCCCCGTCTACCTCGCTGAGCCTTTTGTATCCATTCAGTTGGAGTGGCAGTCCGTTTCTATCGGTCTTTTGATGGTGGCGGCGTTGACTTTCATCATTTTCTACCACGACAGGTCCGAATCCACAGATCAGTCTACCGAGTCTTTTGACCTTCAGAACAGTAAACTTTACATAGCCCTGATAGCTATGGTGATTTTTGTCCTCGGTATGGCCCCTTACCAACTTGCCGGATACGGCTCTGTCACTCCCAAGATAGCTGATACGGTTCTATCAAAATATGGCCTCTTGCCTGACGGAAACACGGCCTGGTTCAATTTTAACTGGTCCAGTAGAATTTATTCGTCAGCCTCTTTTGGATTGGCGATCCTGTTTGGTTTGTGCGTCGGTTTCTGGAAGAGCGACAAAGCGCAGAAACTGGCTAAAGTCTGTATTGTCACCGTTTTAGGCTTCCTTGTAATTTTTCATGCGGGTCTCATTACAGACTGGCGAGAGGCCGCCATTAAAAGAAATTCGATTTGCGAAAGTCTGGTTTCTGAAGCTCCCGATGTGTTACCCAACACCAATTTTCTGCTTTTAAACCTTGAATATTATCACAAGAGAGCGGCTGTCTTTCGGGGATGGGGAGGACTGAAGGAATTAGTCAGGATGCTCTATGACTCCAGAGATCTCGGAGCGTTTTATGTTCATCCTTACGCCTGGAGTTGGCCCAATAAAGTATGTCAGCAAGGAATTGCCCGCCGGGAGGGTTTCTGTACCAGAGGTGTGAAGCTGGATAAGCCATTACCTTTGGAAAGCCTGGTCATTCTCAACAGATTTGGTGATAAGTTAAAACTTGTGGAAAAACTGTCGTGTTTTGACAGCATGGCCCCCACGGGAATATGCTGGAAGGATATTTCCCAGATTCATTCTAATCCGGATCGGATCGTGGGCTGGTCCGACACTGTCCTGACACCTCAAAGGGTTGTGAAAAACGCTTGGTCGTCGGGACTGATCACGACGTTGAATTTATCGCGAATAAGCCTTGGATACCGTATTCTTAACAAATGGACTTACACGGTATTGTCTCGGGACCGTGGAATTAGAGCGTTGAAATAACCCAAGAGGCCCCCTGTCGCCAAGATTGCGGGAAGAGGTCATCCCATTATTTTTTTATGATCAACTCCTGATTGCTCCTGATCTTTTCCACATCATCCCAATGGGCTGAAATTTTTTGTTGCTCCCTGGTTATTTGTTCCAGAGTATTTAAAGAGTCCGCTTTCCTCTCCATTAAAATGAGGCTGTCTAGAGGCAACCTTCCCTGCATTGCGCTTCCTCTGGCGCTAACACCGTCTTTGGAGATTGACGCTTCTTTTTCGGGGTCCACATGATCCTCCCGAAAAGGATAGAGGAAGTAAGCGTTGACCTTGCGGTTACCATAGACAATCTTGATCCACTCGTTGAGCCCATCGACCCCCTGAAAAACTACTGCGTTGTTGGATAAGTAATACTGAAGGTCCAGAAAAAGAAAATTTGCCCCATCCTGAACTCGGGGAACATTGCTTAACATACTTTTTGTTATGTTGTCGCGATGAATTTTTGCCTGAATCCAATCGCTTCGAAGTGAAATCTGGGAGAGGGCGTTGACGAAAATGAAAGCGGCCAGACTGTATTTGATGGCTGACCCAAGCGCTTTGGAGCCATTCACTAGCGCCAGAGGCAGACATATTATCAATGCGGCGCCAAATCCGGCAGACGAAAATATTCTGCTCTGGCTTGTAAAACCTAACTCAGGACTGTATCCGGCAAGAAGGTAAGGAGCCATGCCAAGTCCAAAAATGGAAAATGAACACAATATCATCCAAATGAAATTGTCAGGTGGTGGAACGTCGTCTGTCGTCCACGCTTCCGACAAAATATACCCACCTAAGCCCCATTTCAGAAGAAACAGGGAGAACAAACCGTAAAGACAGGCCCAAAGCAGGTTACCCGGATCAAAGCGTATCGATTGCGCGGGTAACGCTATATACTGAACAAATACAGTCAGGTATGAAAAAGCCAGTTCCAGTGGAGGAGTCAGTGATTTATGCCCGACTGCGCCGCCTCCGAAAACTATGAATCTGATTGAGAGAAAGATTATAAAACTTGATATTGTCACTAAACCAAGTTTTGTGAAAAACCTCACAGTGGAATCACTTCCTCCATGGCGCCCAAATACGGGGAAGACCATAAAAGGAACTGAAAAAATCAATAATGCGCAGTTTTCATAAGTGAGCGTAGCCAGACAATAAAAAACGACAGGCACGATGAGTTTCAGAATTTTCTTTGACTCCTTTGCCCAACTCTGGAAAAACCACACGGAAATCCAAAAAAACAAGCATGATATTCTTGAATTATCTGTATGAAGCATGTAAACAAGGTTAGCTAGGGGAGTTATCACAAACGCAAGCAGTCCGCTCATGACCGCCCACTCTTTGTAGCGCGGAAAAGCTGTTAGAAGGCATCTGGTCATCATCAGGCATGACAGCGCAAGCAATATTAGCGATCCGGCAAGAAAAGCCGGTTCGTACAGTCCGAATGTTTCGTACAATGTCAGCCAGTAAAACCCCTCTACCGGTCGTTTCGATTCCTGGGCGTAAATAAGAAGAGATTCCGGGAAACTGTTCCAGAAAGGTATTCCAAAAATCCACCAGTCATCACCCTGAAAACCTATGTCGCCTGTGAGATATAGAAACACGGCTATGGAAAACGCAAAATACAACATCATCATGCCGGTTATGGCCCTGTCCGACTTTGAATATTTCGTGTTACTGATTATAATTTCTTTCATTGCGGGTTGTTTGTACCTGGATGCTGATCATCATGTGACTGTATTTGAAAATGATAACAATTGTGATCATTGAAGTCTATCGCAGGCGCCCAATGTAACCGGCCAAACCGAATTTTTCCCCACTGCTAAATTTTGATCAATAACCATACAAAAGTGGTAAGAAACTTTTGTATTCTTTTGTTCTCCACTAGTATTGACAAATCAAAGTATGGAGGTTAAAAATTAGTTCGAGGGGACTAACTTAGATAGTCAAAAGATAGTTCCTCACAACCGCTGAAACTTACCTGGTCTGGAGAACATCCATGAGCCCGAGAACCTCTAAGAAAAGGTGCTTCCATTGCCCTTCGTTGCATAACAGGAGATGCCTGGCCACCAGAATGGAGAAGCTGTCCAATTACAAGCCGGGTCAAAAAGGAAAAATCATGCAGGTTTGTGGGGACTCGGACTTCAGATTAAGGATGATGGAAATGGGATTTGTACGAGGCGCCGACATTGAAGTTGTGAAATATGCTCCGCTCAATGATCCGATGGAATTTATCGTAAAAGGTTATCACATTACCTTGAGACGGGACCAAGCAGCTGACATCCTTATGGAAGAGCCCGAGAAAGCGGCTTGAGGGACACATGCGAGATAAATTTGTCGTTGCCCTGGCAGGAAATCCAAACGCCGGTAAAACTACAATTTTCAATGCGCTGACCGGGGCTCGTCAACATGTGGGTAATTGGCCTGGTGTGACGGTGGAGAAAAAAGAAGGCTCTTTAAAACACAAGGGTCAACATGTACACGTAGTAGATTTACCGGGAACTTACTCCCTTACCGCCTTCTCCCTCGAAGAAATAATAGCCCGCAATTTCATAGTTGATGAGGGACCAGATATCGTAATCAATGTGGTTGACGCCTCCAATCTTGAACGAAATCTCTACCTGACTGTTCAGTTGCTTGAAATGGGATGCAAGGTTGTGATTGCGCTCAACATGATTGACGTGGCGTCTTCCAGGGGTATTGACATAAACGCCGCAGAGCTTGCTGAGTTGTTCGGAGCGCCTGTAATAGCGACAAACGGCAAGAAAAACATTGGACTAGAGCAGTTACTGGATACTGCTATTTCTGAAGCGCGGGATCCTGAGGCTCAGAAAGATCTCCTTTCCCTAAATTATGGAATAGAGATTGAGGAAGAACTCGAAAAAATTGAACTGGCTTTACAGAAATCCGACCTCCTGGACGCATTTCTGTCCAACAGATGGCTTTCCATAAAACTCCTCGAAGGTGACGTGGAGATATCGAAAAAAATCCACGCTTACCCAAATCATGCCGCCATCTTTTCTCAGGTGGACAAAAGTCGCCTGCATCTCAGCGACATATTCGGTGACAATCCTGAAATTCTGCTGGCTGATTCTCGTTACGGTTTTATTTCAGGCGCGGTGAAGGTTTCCGTGAAAATCGAGCGCAGAGACCGCATAGATGTCAGTCAACAGATTGACCGAGTGTTAACTGATCGATTTCTCGGACCTATCATACTTTTGGGGGTTCTTTACTCGGTATATATGTTTACATTTCAGTGCAGCGAGCCACTGGTAAAATATTTTGAATTCTTTTTCAAATGGCTTGGAGGTACGGTTTCAGAATTTCTTCCTGAAGGTTTGCTAAAATCACTCATTGTTAGTGGAATAATTGACGGTGTCGGTGGGGTGCTGGGATTTACACCTCTCATAGCCTTCATGTTTCTAACGATAGCCATCCTTGAAGACACGGGTTACATGGCCAGGATCGCATTCATGCTGGACAGGGTATTGAAAGGTTTTGGCTTACATGGCGCGTCAATGCTGGCTCTGATGGTTTCCGGCGGGATAGCCGGTGGTTGCGCTGTGCCGGGAATCATGGCAACCAGAACAATGAAAGAGCCCAAAGAGCGTTTAGTCACGATACTTGTGGCCCCATTAATGAATTGCGGAGCCAAATTACCAGTTTATGCCTTGCTTATTGGCGCTTTTTTCTCCGGATCCAAAGCCTCAATCATGTTTCTGCTGACGATCATATCCTGGGGAATGGCCCTGATTGCCGGAAAGATCATTCGCTCTACAGTTCTTAAAGGCCCTTCAGCTCCATTTGTTCTCGAACTTCCGCCTTACCGTCTCCCCACCTTCAAAGGTTTAATCATCCATACCTGGGAAAGGACGTGGATGTATGTCAAAAAGGCGGGAACCTCGATTCTGGCTGTCTCCATACTTATCTGGGCCATGATGACCTTTCCGGATTTGCCGGAGGAGATGCAAAAAGCTTTTGCAGACAGAGCAGAAAAGATCACGTCGAGTTTTATGCTCGAACCTGGTGTCAGTGATTTTTTTAAATCACCCAAAGATATAGAGGTTTTCCAGGATTTTAGGAAACATTTTGAAGGGAAAAAAAGAAAGGATCTTGAAAAACTCAATCCGCTTTTTTCTTCTCTCGCAGTGACACTTGAGGAACTTGAAACCAGTGGCCGGTCCAAATCAGAGATGGAAACGGCTACATTAATGGCTGCCAATGCCTATTTAAATTTCAGCAAATCCTTGTTGCTGGTGGAAAGCGACAGGCAGAGTGAAAAACTGCGTCACACAGTTGGTGGTCGTCTGGGGACAGCCCTGGAATACGTGAGCAGTCCGCTTGGGTTTGATTGGCGAACCAATGTAGCTTTGGTAGGTGGGTTTGCTGCCAAAGAGGTGGTTGTCTCGACTTTGGGCACGGCATACAGCCTGGGCACAGTCGATCCGGGACAAGCCGGCGACTTGGCCAAACAGCTCAGAAACGAGCCGGGATGGAACCCACTGGGCGCCTTCACACTCATAATGTTCGTGATGCTTTACGCCCCATGCTTTGTCACGCTGGTAGTCATCAGAAGGGAGACCGGAAAATGGAGATGGACATTGTTCGCAATGATATACACCACCACACTTGCTTACTGCGTAGCGCTAATCGTTAAAACCGTCGGCACATTCCTGGGCATAGGAGTTTCCTGATCCGGGACAATACTGGGTGTTCATAATGGACAATATTATTGTAATCTTAGTAGTTCTTCTCGCTGCCTTGTATTTGACAAAAAAATACTGGAACAGCTACATCCGTTCTAAAGACGGGGCTTCGGGATGTGGTTGCAGTGATTGCAAAAACTGCAGTGTTTCAGACACCAATTGTTCCACAAATAAAAATTAGTCTGGAACTATATCTTTCTATTTATTTTTTTCCATTTTTGATGCTATACAGCGGCATTTGGGAAAACTTTTTTTTGTAAATGTAGTCAGAACGTCCAATATGACATTCGTTGGAGGTAAATTTGAAAATCAGATTCTGGTTGTTACCCCTGTTGATCGTTTCGGTTTTAATGTTGAATGGGTATGCTCTGGCAGCGGACGCGCAAATCGAACAGGAGATCAAAGATACCCTTAAAAGATATGCTGAAGCCTACGAGAAAAGGGATGTCAAGGCCCTGGTTGGTTTCTTCTCTAATGATCCAACTGTTATCATGATTGACGGAATCTCTGAATTCCCGATTGTAGGAATTGATCAGATCAAAATCACTTTTGACCGGGATTTCTCTCAGATCCAGGCTTCAAGAATCGAATACACCAAGACATACATTGGCGGCAAAGGCGAGACTGCCTGGTTCACCACATCCCTGATCGGCCACATCAAGGTGGAAAACCAGGAGAGTCCTATTCCTGCCCTGTGGAGCGGCGTCATGCAAAAAAGCGGCGGTAGGTGGCTCATCATGCAGTCTCATTTTTCCTACGTTCCGATAGTGGAGTTTGAAGAGACACCGAGTCCTGAACCACCAGCGCAGAAGAAATGATGACTCTTCCCGGAAGAATTTCCTGAACCCGATCCACTCAGAAATGGTTCGGGTTCAATCATCCTCATCGGTTTTTAGAACCGCCAGAAACGCAGACTGAGGGATCGCAACGCTTCCCACCTGTTTCATGCGCTTCTTACCTTCTTTCTGCTTCTCTAACAGTTTCTTCTTACGAGTTATGTCTCCTCCGTAGCACTTGGCGGTAACATCCTTCCTCATTGCGGAAACTGTTTCTCGGGCTATTATTTTTCCACCTATGGCGCCTTGCACAGCTATCTTGAATAACTGTCTGGGGATTTCGTCCTTAAGCTTTTCGCAGGATTTACGAGCCCTCTGATGGGCGCGATCCCTGTGGACAAGCATGGAAAGAGCGTCCACCTTCTCACTTGCAACCAATATATCGACTTTTACCAGATCTGTTGAGCGATACTCCAGGAACTCATAATCGAATGAAGCGTAACCTCTTGATATTGATTTTAGTTTGTCATAAAAATCAAACATGACCTCTGACAGTGGCAGCTCGAATACCAGTTCGACGCGGCTGGTGTCCAGATATGCCATATCCCTTTGAACTCCCCTGCGGTCTATACACAAGGAAATGACCGGCCCGAGGAATTGTTCAGGCAATATTATGGATGCCTTGATAAATGGCTCCTTTGTCTTTTCTATGTAAACCGGGTCAGGATATTTGGCCGGGTTATCAATCATTATTTCCGAGCCATCCTTGAGTGTAAGCAAATATTGGACAGATGGGGCAGTTAAAATCAGCGACAGATCAAATTCCCTCTCCAGCCTCTCCTGAACAACTTCAAGATGTAAAAGCCCTAGAAATCCACACCTGAACCCATGTCCAAGCGCCGTGGAATGATCTTTGTCAAAAGTCAGTGAAGCGTCGTTTAATTTCAGTTTCTCCAGCGCCTCGGCCAACTCCTGATAATCATCGGATGATATTGGATAAAAGGATGAGAACACCACCGGTTTGACCAATTGAAAGCCCTTTAGCGGCGCGTCACAGGGATTTTCATCAAGAGTTACGGTATCACCAATTCGTGTGTCACTGACGGTTTTTATCCCGGCAACGAAATAACCAACTTCACCTGCTACCAGTTTTTTTACCGGCTTTCTCTCGATAAGAAAAACACCGGTTTCTTCAACCCTGTAAACAGCGCCTGTCGACCACAGCCTTATATTTTCTCCCTGCTTCAACTCCCCGTCTAAAATTCTGATGTGAACGATCGTTCCTCTATACGGGTCCCAATGAGAATCAAAAATCAGCGCTTTAAGAGGGAGGTCCAAATTGCCTTTGGGAGGAGGAACAATATCTACAACGGCTTCAAGCACCTCGTCTATGCCAGTTCCTTCTTTGGCTGAAACCATTATGGCAGTCTCGGGATCCAGGCCCAAATCTTTGTCTATCTGATGTTTGACCCTCTCTACGTCGGCTGCCGGGAGATCGATTTTGTTGATGATCGGAATTATTTCCAGATCCTGTTCAACCGCCATGTAAAAATTGGCCAGGGTTTGAGCCTGGATCCCCTGGCAGGCGTCAATGACCAAAAGAGCCCCTTCGCAAGAAACCAGGGCTCGGGAAACTTCGTAGGAAAAATCGGCGTGACCGGGGGTGTCAATCAGATTCAAGGTATAATTTTTGCCGTTTCCAGCCTTGTAAGGGAGCGCCACTGTCTGGCTCTTTATTGTTATTCCACGTTCTCTTTCAATATCCATCGTGTCCAGCATCTGATCGTGGAACTCGTGATCGCCGACTACTCCGGTAATTTGAAGCAATCTGTCTGCCAAGGTCGATTTGCCGTGGTCTATATGAGCAATAATACAAAAATTTCTTAGATGATCCATTAAAGAGCTCCATTTAGGCCAAGATTTGCAGAATTTACTGGTTCATTCATTCTGAACATGAATGTTTCTATTTTTTGTTCCGTTTTGCACGGTTTAAAAAATTTAAAAAGGATTTACTTCAACAAAGACCTGTGACTCAATTTATAGATGAGCCCCCTCGGAGTCAACATGACTATGTCGTCTCCCTTTTTAACCGGTCCGATGGCGTCCGGTTCCGGAGGGTCGAAGGATGAAACCGCTGCGGAAAGTAAATCTCGCCCGGAGATGAGTTTGGACAGTGACGCTACATATAGTATTGAGTCAAGGGGAGTTTTGTTCAGTTCCACTACCGTGTCTCCAATAACTTCCAGTCCCGATGGGAAGCCGCCATTGATGTAATGCGCCAAAACACCGCCCAAAATGTACCCCTTTTTCAGGGCAAGCTCCGGATCTATCAAATAGGTCTTTCTGGTGTACAGATAATTGGCCGCCAACCATACTGTCTTGCCGTTCCATTTCGCCGTATTCATAGCGGTTACTCTAAGGTAACCCAATGGCAAAGTAAGCGTGGTAACAGCTTTTCCAGATTTGAAAGAATCCTCCAGATTAAGGCCCATGAGAAGCCTTGTGGAAGTATCGGCAATCAACAGAGCGTTGTCATAAACGGGCAAAGCCCTGAACGAGGGCTGTATGTATGCCGGGGCTTCAAAAGACTCTGGGGGCCCGTTGTTATTACCCAAGTCCATCCTGCGGACTTCTATTTTTTCATTTTCACGTCTCAACAAAAGAAGAAACTTGGTGGATGTAGCCCCGAATCCCAATATTTCCACAGGCTCTGCCGGATCAATTAATTGGCCGGCCTTTTCCCATGTCAAAGAGTTGGAGGGCTTGGCCAGAAGCGCCTTGATCGGGACCCAGTTTCCCCAGACAAGGATGAGCCCAAGAACAATTATTGGGACCGCAACATTTACAAGGTAATTTAATCTGCTCGAATAGACGTCTTCTTTTGAAAAACGGACCTCAGTGTCAAATTTTTTTCTAATTCCGGCCTTTAGCCTGACGTACCCTACAACCACTTCTGCGGCCATAATAGCCGAAAAAAAAGCCATCAATTCGTA
>CAZGVM010000045.1:0-18519 GCA_964528855.1 uncultured Desulfomonile sp.
AGGCGACGGTCTGCAAAACCGTTATTCGGCGGTTCAAATCCGCCAGCCGCCTCCAGATTGATCAACAAAAAAAACCGGCTGTTTGATGGCCGGTTTTTCATTTTGTCGCTTAATTAGAGGCTGTGGCGACTCTAGCCCTGGATTTTGATTATGCCCGGTTTTGAACAAATCTATCCATGGATTTTTATCTGTTTGAGTCTTTCCCAGGTTTCCGTGGAATACCAGATGTCAATCATTTCTTCCCTGTAACGCTCATCCTTGACTTTCATCAATTCCGCTGTATCTGTTCGCAGCAATTTTTTAATGCTTTCGAAAGCCGGTCCATACAGGGCGGCCAGGCCGGTGGCAGCTTTCCGGGACTGACCCATCAAATCATTCGGATCACACACTTCATCGATGAGCCTCATGCCCCTGGCTTCTTCGGCGCTGTACATGGCCCCCGTAATAGCGATTATTTCGGCTGTGCGTTGCCCCACACAATATTTCAGCATCTCGGCGCTGCCCGGAAACAGGGAAGAGCCAAAGGTGATCTCGTTCAGACTTATTCTCGATTTTCCAGACACCATGATCCTGTAATCACAGCATGTGGCAAGCATAAAACCACCCGCTATGGTATGGCCGCTCAAGGCGCCTATGACCGGCTTTGGAAACATGAACAGGTCAGTGTAAAGATCGGCAAATTTCCTGACGAATCTGGTAAAGTCTACCTTGGAATAACCAAGAAATTCAGGTATATCTAGGCCAAAAGAGAAGAAAATAGTATTTCCCGTGATGATTAGCGCCCTTACATCCGGATCCCTTGAATATTCCCGAAGACAGTCAGACAACTCTTCCGCCATTTGTTCATTTACCGGATTGACTTTGCCTCGGTTCAGAGTCAGGGTTGCAATGTTTGAAGAAACGGATTTGACCAAAAAACTCATGAGAATCAGCCTCCTGGTTGTCGCTGTTAGATGGTGTCAGCGTCGCTGTTTTTATTTGAAAGAGCCTCGATGAATTCTCACCGAACTATTTTTGAACAATGTTAGACGTCCTGTTGTTATGCCTGTTTCACAATTCTATTTCCGGACCGACTTCGTCCTGAAGTGCGCAAACTATTCGGCCGCATTGTTCGAGAAAAGCGGGAACACTTTTCCTGGCCGTTTTGAGCGCAAGTTCGGCCTTGTTGTTTGTTTCGGACATGTGGGCGAGAACCACAACCTTGAGTTCGTCATTGATGATTCTTTGTAGAAGTTGGGCGCTTTGATGATTCGAAAGGTGACCTAAACGACTTTTAACCCTCTGCTTTAATTCCCACGGATACGGTCCATCCATGAGCATATCCGGGTCGTGGTTGCTCTCCAGGACAACAGCCTGCAGGTCGGAGAGGAGGTTTGCAACCAACGTGGTGGGAACACCCAGGTCAGTAGCTATACCCACACGCGTCGATCCGCATGAGATTCTAAAACCAACAGGTTCAGCGCAATCATGTGGGACTGAAAATGGATGAATTCTGAAACAGGCCAGTTCAAATGGCTTACCCGTATCAAAAATATGAATTTTCGAAATTTTTCCCAAAGCGCCGTTAGCGACAGACCATGTGCCACGGTTCAGGTGAACCGGAATATTGAATTTACGTGATAAGACGCCGACTCCCTTTATATGATCCGAATGAGCATGAGAGACTATGATACCTTTTATGCGTTGCGGATCCTCGTTGGCACACTCAAATCTCATCAACAGCTGTTTACAGGTGAGTCCTGCGTCAACGAGCATAGATTGGTCCCCCTGACGAATTAAATAGGAATTTCCGCTACTACCACTGGCCAGGGGCACTATTTTCATATTTTTACTCTTTAACTGTAAAATTTAGTCTGGACACTTATCGCCGAGCGACAGGGCTGTCAAGATGATTCAACCAGTGGTTTCTTATTAGAATCTCATAAAAGAAATCTATGAACCCGGGATTGAGATACTGAACAAATCGTCCCTGCCCCCTGGTGACATGAGATCAGGCATCCACCGTTCATGCATAGCCCAGGAGTTTGCCCAGCAAAATAGCGCCCAGCATCAGACACACCGCCCACGCCTGAATCATCGGGCCGTATTTGTTAGGAACATTCTTAGCCAGTTCAATTGCGCTGTCTGAAACCTTGTCCAGGGGAAGACGCTGAATTATACTTTGAACAAGAGCTGGAAATTGCCCCAATGTGTTTGTAAGAAGCGCGGGCCTCATGGAATTGGATTCAATTATGAGAAAAACCTTTCGCCCTGATCTAAGCGAGTCGATGTATGAAATGTCTCCCCAGGACATTTGGGAACTTCTGAACAGTTTCTTGATCACAAGACCCGATGAATCCACTAATATTTTCCTTGCCAATATTTCGGCGCCCAAGTAATAAAATGGCGCAAGTATTATGATGAGGAACAAAAAACGATCGGTATGACTCTCCATGACTATGATCCATGAGCCCAGCAACATGGACAGCGCCACCGGGGGTATTAAACGAAAATCGACTCTGAATTGCAACCTGTTGACTGAATCTGCCATTTTGATATCCTTGAAAGCTTTAGAAGATTCTGAATATGTGCTAACGTATAGAGCGCCTTTTGACACTGGCCTTTAAGAAAGTCACGAAAACCTTGGGTAAAGGAAAGACGATGTTCAGTAAAAGGATTAAGATACTCAACGCCCTAATTTTTTCAAGCATTTTTGTCTTACTCATAACATTTAACGCCTTTTCGGCCGATCCTGTTTCCAAGTCACCTGATTACCGTGAATTGAAAATGTTCAGGCAGGTAATGGAAATCGTCAGAAAGAATTACGTTAAGGACGTTGCCGACAAAGAATTGATTCAGGGCGCAATAACAGGAATGCTGCAGTCTCTTGATCCCCATTCGTCATTCTTGACCGAGGAAATGTTCAAAGAACTCCAGGTAGAGACCAAGGGCGAATTTGGGGGCTTGGGGATAGAAATAACCCTTGACGGTGGAGTCCTCACAGTAGTGTCCCCTATTGAGGACACTCCTGCATTCAAGGCCGGCATCAAGCCTGGAGACAAGATAATCAAAATCAATGGAGAATCTACCAAGAGTATTACTCTTCACAATGCCGTCCAGCAAATGAGAGGACCGAAGGGAACCAAGGTCACCGTCACGGTAATGCGCGAAGGCTGGACAAAATTCAAGGACTTCACCCTTACACGGGACATTATTCATGTGCACTCAGTGAAGAAAGAGGCGCTAGAGCCTGGTTACGCCTACATCAAACTGGTCAATTTTCAGGAAACCACTGACGCCGACCTGATACAGGCTATTAAAGAAATGGGTGATGACGAAAAGATCAAGGGGTTGGTGCTGGATCTACGCAACAATCCCGGAGGGCTTCTGGATCAGGCTGTCAAAGTGACGAATCTGTTCATCCCAAAGGGTCTGATTGTATACACTGACGGCAGGGTAAAAGACCAGCGAATGGAATTCAGGGCCTCACAAAGCGGAAAGAACTACAAATTCAAGGTTGCGGTGTTGATAAACGAGGGAAGCGCCAGCGCTTCCGAGATTGTGGCCGGAGCCCTCCAGGATCACGATAGGGCAATCATACTTGGCACAAAATCTTTTGGAAAGGCATCCGTCCAGACCATTATTCCTCTGGACAACGGATCAGGCTTGAGACTGACCACCGCTTATTACTACACACCTAAAGGTAGACACATTCAAAAGACAGGGATTCAGCCGGATCTTGATCTGAAGCAGGAAGTTCAAAAACAGGAAAAAGAAGAGTTGGAGGCTGAATCCAAGCCCGAAAGAAAAAAAGACAAAAAGAGCAGATTCCTGAAAGAAAACAAGGCCGATCTGGAAAAAGACATTGTTGTCAAGAAGGCTCTCGAATGGCTGAAGTCTGATGTTACAGTAAGGAAATTCAAGCAGGATAATGAGCGCCCGGCTCAGGAGACAGCCGCCCTCAAAAACTGATAATACTGCGTCTTGTGTCATAAAAAGCCTCCCTGCTCGGCCACGGGAGGCTTTTTTGTTTTTTCAAACCTGAGAAAATCAGACAAACCGCTTTTTTATGGCCTGAATGTATTCCGTGACACCTCCCGGCATTTCCCTTTCAATGTGAAGCTTAGCGGAGAGAAGTTTCGATTTCACCACAGGGTCGTTCATTTCATCCAAGTCCCGGAGAGCGCCCCCGCGTCTTCCTAATTGAAAAAGTAGTCGATCATCATCCGGCATGTTCAGATAGCGGTCAATCACTGAAAGAATTCTCTCTTTTTCCTCAGGAAGTTTGCCGTTCACCTCTTCAAGCAAATTCAGAATATGGTCACTGACAATTGTGGTGTTTATTCCTTCAAGACGCTCTATGATGTCGCGGATCTCCCCAACCATCGAGTCTTCGTCCGGAGCCTGAAATTCTCCACGAATTTCCATGTCCATCAATTCACTGCTTCTTCTTATGTAAAGTGATCTGAATCTCACGTATTTGGGATCAATTGCATTTATTACACGCGCGGATTGACTTGTATGATCATTCGACAAAGCAATGCCTCCGATTCCAGGCATCACATAAAGACACACCGATATCCCCGCTGCGACGGCGCTTCTGCCTCCATCGATAAGATGTTGCGCCTTGGATCCTTTCCGGATCATTTCCAGAACTTTGTCTGAACCGGATTCCATGCCGACGTGCAACCGCGACAGACCGCATTCCCTCAATCTCATGAAATCATCAACCGACTTCGATATCAGGGATGAGGCCCGAGCATAGGACGTTACTCTGGTAACCTGAGGGAATCTCATGCGGATGTGATTGAGGATGTCAACCAGAGAATCAGTTGAGAGCATGATAGAGTTTGCATCCTGAAGGAAGACGGTTTCACCGCCTGATGCAATCCAGTAAGCCACGGACCTGTACGAATCCGGCAGGCTGTTGTTCTCGAGAACATGCCGAAGCACACCGTGAGTCAACTCTCCACCGTAGCCCTGTTTGACAGAATAATTGGTAATTTCGTCATAGATGGCGCGAACTGAATCTATGTCCGCTTTCACTTCGTCCACGGAACGTCTCGAGAACTTTTTGTTCTTATATGTTCCGCAGAATACACACCGGTTCCAGGGGCAGTTACGTGTAACTCGGATCAGGAGACTCCCAGCTTCGCTAGGAGGTCTGATGGGACCTTGTTCAAAGGTAAGAGATTTATCCATGGAAATGCGTCACTCCGTACTGGGACTTGTTCACGAATCCAAGTCACTCTACGAGTGAATTCCGGATTCGCCTCGTCATTTTGTTAATACAATATCGAGCAAGTGGAAGTCAGGCAAGAACAAACTAAGATATCCTTACACAGGACATGGGTGACCAACAGAACTAAACCTGGAGCACAATGAAAAACGATCCTGTCACATCTCAGGAAACCATGGCTTCACTAACCGTATTCCCACGAAAGTTCGGCGATGATCCATACTCCATGGGGATTTCCTTAAGTCGCTTGGCCAACACCTTGCATCTTCGGCAGGGATTATAGGACGACTGATATTTTGTGACCTTGCCTCCGCCCCGAGTCGCCATCTCTATCTTCAGGTCGCCAATCTCAAAATACATTCTCAAACAATGGCGTATGTTCCAGCGCCCCTTGAATACCCTACAGGTCACCGCATTTTCATCCAGCCATGTTCGCCTAATCGTAGTCATTTCCTCCTCCGTTCCATTACAGGTCCGGCTTCCGGTGATCAATCGGCGTTAGGAACAATAGATCCTGTCCTTCAGTTTTGACTTTAGTAGACAATCATAATAATTCTTTGTTCCAGTTGATCCCACCACAACGCTCCTCCTCAACAAATTATTTTCGGATTGACTTCAAGTCCCTTTCATGATAGGGGATAATGTAAGAGGAGTGGATAGGGACTTTGAGATTAAGAGCAAGAAATAACTCATCCTATTCTCGATACAGCAAGGCTGGCATGCTGCGTTTCATAGTCTTGGCCGTATTCCTGCTTGCGTCCGTTCCATCAATTTTACATCTTACAAACATCGGATATACTTCTATTTTCAGCGCGAATAGCTCCAGTGATCCCGACAAGTCAACCACAGACAATTCCGGTTCCTGCGCTATAAACGCTGACTCACAAACCCAGAAAGTCGCAGACAACACCCTGGGGGGCTCTCAGGAGATTACAGACGTTACAGGTCCTGGAGATAGTCTCTATTCCCTTCTTATCGACAATCTCGCAGACGAAAATATGGCGAACGAACTGGCTAAATCCTTTGCCGCCACCATAGAACATAGCCTTGAAATTCCTTTCGATCAGAACGCTCCCCTTCAGGTAGGAAAGAGATACAGCATCACAGTTGATAGAGACGGTAAATTTCTCCTGGCGGCTTTGGAACTTGAAGCTGCTCATGTTTTTCATGCCGCCCAAGATGAAAACGGGTTGCGTTGCTGGAAAGAAGAAGTTGTACTGGATTTCAAAACCGAAACCATTTCTTTCGAGATTTGCGGAACATTGACAGAGTCAGTATTAAATACCGGTGAAGGCCCGGAATTAGCTCTCAAGCTGAGTAACCTTTTCAGGTGGGACATCGATTTTCAGTCCGAGTCGTTCAGAGGCGATTTCTGTAAGGTTTTGTTTGAACGACGATATGCTGATGATCGTCCATCGGGATATGGCAGAATACTGTGCGCAGTATATGAGGGGAAAAAAACCGGAACTAAAACGGCAGTGCTTTTCAACAATGAATATTACGACGCCAAGGGACTGGAACTCAAAAAGAACTTTCTCCGGTCGCCATTGAGCGTAATACGGGTAACTTCACGTTACGGCCGTCGTTATCATCCGGTTCTGAGAGTATGGCGCAAACACAATGGTGTTGATTACGGGGCAGCCCAAGGCACGCCAGTCTGGTCAATCTCCAGTGGAGTCGTCACCGTTGCAGGTTGGCAGAATGGGTACGGCAATTATGTTTGCATACGTCATGACAATGGCTATGAAAGCCGGTATGGTCACCTACACCGAATTTTCGTGGCTAAAGGGCAAAGAGTCAAGCAAAGGCAAAGAATCGGTTCGGTCGGCATGACCGGTTTGGCCACTGGTCCCCATCTTGATTTCCAACTTCTTGTCAACAACAAACATGTGAATCCATTGAACGTTAAGATGGCTCATAGCATCAGGACTGTTCCCGCCCCGCTTAATGAAAGATTTTCTCGTCTTGCGCAGGAACGACTGCACGCATTGAGGGGCATCATGGTTTCCCGGGGGGCTACTTCCGAATCCAGGGTGTCAATGCAGTAGCAACCTACGCGTCCCCAGCTTTTTTCCTCATAACAGACTCACTAGGGGTTCCCTGTACAATCCTGCTTTCCTCGTCTTGATTATTCCACAAAAACAGGAATGACTGGTTGCATCTTCCCGATCGACTCCTTGACGGAAAGCCTTTAACAGGGTATAATTCTTAATTGTAAGCGACAAAAAATATTGGAGATACCAACGCATGACCAAAAGGGTTTTAATCATTTTTTCGGCTTTGCTGGCGCTTTCCGCTTCGCCTTCACATGCCTTTCTGGACTACTTTTTTTCAGGCTCCGGAAGCCGTGACGCCATTGACAACTCAGCGGTCGGCGATTTAAGAGCGTGGTGGTCCGGCAATCCCGTTTACACTTTCAATCCGTACTATTCCGGACCGGCGGCTTCGGGTCAACAGCAACAGCAACAGCAGGGCCAGCAACAGCAGGTCATGCAGCAACAACCGTCGGTAAATTTTTATCCGGGTGGACAGCCTGGAGGGTATAACCAGCAACAGCAGCCGGGAACCTATGGATACCAGGGGTATGCTCCTGGAGCTTATCAGCAGCAGGAGCCTCAACAAATGTATGGCGCCGCTGCGCCGCCTCAGTATCAACAGCCCATGCAGTACCCCACTCAGCCGCAGGCTCAGCCTGTTTATCAGGTTCCACCTCAGCAACAGTATGCGCCTATGGGGCAGGCACCTCAGGGTTACCCCGGAGCACAGGGCAGTTATCAGTAGTATTTTTGTGTGATAATGAGCAAAAAAAGAGGCGCACTTGGCGTCTCTTTTTATTTCTAGTCTGAAGTTGCGATGTTTTTCAGGCGGTTCGCGGACAAGCGTCCCTGAGTCGTATGAGGGTTATCTTTGACTATTTTTTGAAATATGATTTTTGCGGATTTGAGGTCTCCCATCTTTTCAAACGCCTGCCCCTGTTTGAACAGGGCGCTCAACTCTTTCTTCGATCCTGGATGTTCCTTTATCACGCGGTCAAACTGGAGCACGGCTTCATCAAATCGCCCTTGTTCCAGTCTCGCCTCGCCGAGCCAATAGATCGCGCTCGGGGCGAATTGCGATTTGGGATATTTCTTCAGGAAATCTTCGAATTGCGTGACAGCTTGTTCAAGTAATCCACTTTTTAATGACGAGTAGGCCTGTCTGTATGACTTCTCTTCAGGACTCGTGGCAGGATTTCTCAGTTCACCGGAATCGTCGGAATTATCCAGAACGGCGCTCGCTGCCTTCCTCTCTCCAATATCTTCTCTGGAAGCCATTCTTGATGTTCCGGCTCCGGAACCGGCGGGATTTGGAAGCGTGTCAGATACACCCGCCCTCTTTGAGGGCTCAATGCCCATTTGCTTTTCTAGCTGGTTCACTCTTTCAGATAAATCGCGGATGTTTCCGTCCTGAGGGTTCACGGACTGCATCCTCTCAAGTTTGTCTCGAAAACGTTGTATTTCGGTCTCGAGATCCTGAATTCTGGTTGCGACCTGAGTTGACGCCTGTTCCTGTCCCCCAGCCGAGTTGGCCTGTTGGACATACGGCAAGGATGGACTGGAGGTTCTCGTCAAACAGCCCGATGTAAGGATAGCAACGGCCGGCATTATTATTAGGAGCTTTTTATTCATTTACTTGGCATTCTTCAGTAGATCATCCCATGCGACGCCTCCCACGGAGCGCGGCGTCTTATTTTCCTACCCTTAAATTGGCCCTGCGGTTTTTGGCCCACGCCTCTTCATTATGAGCCGGATCTAACGGCAGTTCACTTCCGAATGACACGGTGGAAATACGGTTCGGCGTTATACCCAAGGTTGACATATATTCAGCTACAGCGCCCGCCCTTCTCTCTCCAAGAGCCAGGTTGTATTCCGGAGTGCCTCGCTCATCACAATGACCCTCTACGATTATAGCAACATTCGGGTACCTTTTCAGTATTTCGCTATTATATTGCACTGCAGACTGGGCCTCCGGAGACAATACGTACTTGTCAAAGTCAAAGTGTACCATTTTCAAGCTTGTTTGCACACCATGGGCGTCCGCTTCAGAGATTTGACCGACCCCGTACCCGGGCGTAACCGGTCCCTCCTCTTGCTTTACTACCTTTTTGGCGCACCCGCCCATCAGTAAAATTCCCAGAAGCATACTTATGACCGCACACATCATAAAACGGGTTCGCATCCGCTTCTCCTATCGACTCGCCACTTATTATCAGCGAGCATTATTACGAGACCATGCCGGACTTTTCCCCAATACGGGGGATACAGGGACTTGAATTGAGCCTTTTGCGTCCATTACATAAATTCGTTTTCCGCCGTCTCGATTGGATGTGAAAGTTATTAGCCTACCATCCGGAGACCACGCCGGCTCCTGATTGGAACCCTGGCTAGTCAGGACTCTGAAATCTGATCCGTCCGTCTTGATGGCGCATATCTGAAATCGACCATCAATTCGTGCGGTAAACGCAATCTGTTCGCCTCGAGGCGACCAGTCCGGATCCGTGTTGTAATTACTGACAAAGGTCAGGCGCCTACTCTCTCCGCCATTCACCGGAATCAGGTATATCTGCGGCGCTCCGGCTTGATCAGACACATACGCTATCGTTGTCGCATCCGGCGACCATGTGGGAGAGATATCATTTCCTCGACCATTAGTCAATTGTTTTAATATGTCACCACGCGTGTTTACTATGAATATCTTAGGTATTGATTTAACACTTATTGATAAGGCTATGAAATTACCGTCAGGAGAGAATCTTCCGGAGGCGTTAAGCCCTGGCCTTGTTGAAACCGGCCTGTATTGCATGGATGAGAGGTCGAGCCACCAAAGTCCTGGATTTCTGTTCATGTATGAGGTGAATATCAGGTTGTTTCCGTCTGGGGCCCAGTCCGGGGAAACATTTATAGTCCCGTTTCTGGTCAGTTGCTGAAGATTGTGGCCATCGTAGTCCATCGAGTAGATTTCTCTGGATTGAGAATCGCCGGCGAAAGCTATCTTGCCCGAGAAACTTCCAGCCAAGCCGGTCAACTTCTCAAGAACCCGATCATTGAACAGGTGTATCATTCTACGATGATCGTTTAGTTTGGCTGTGAAACGTTTTCCCATTTCGAGCTTTCGAAGTCCTACATCGTAGAGCCTGGCCTCGATAGTGAGTTGATCTCCCTGAACCTGATAAGTGCCTGAAATGAAGGCTTGAACCCCTAGTTGTGTCAGATAATCAAAATTAGGCTCCAGACCGGGTGTCATGGCGGAAGACAGGTTGCATTCGACGATCTGAAATATACCGGTAATATAAAGGTCATTCTTTACTATCGCGGCCAGATCTTTCCCATTTACGGATCCGGCGGATTCAGAGACGAAGTCGGCTACGGCTATGGGCATTTTCATCAGATTGGGATTATCAACGTCAATCATCAATTTGCCCGCCGCCAATTGTGGAAACAGTAGAAGCAGGGTCAGCCCGATCACATTTGCAAGGTATATGGAGGTCCTGAATGCTATTAGGTTATAAAGAATGTGTTCTTTCATATTTTTTGGGATTTCACTTACGGTAAGCCATTGTGATGGGCCGTATTCACAGCTTTTTGTCACTGCATGCCGCCTGGAGTGAATCGCAGAGCCAGCCCTCCAGATTGTTTTATCTTTTCACTTACTTCATGAGGAATCGGAGGAAATGGCGCTGCATGAAATACTGCCCTGAGGGCGGAATTATCGAAGAGCTTGTCCCCCGAGCTTGAATCAATTGAGGCATCAACCAACTTGCCTTCCTCAGTTATCTGAACGCCCACAACGGTAATTTTGTCTAACTTCGTCTGGTCTCCCAACAGTGACCAATGGGTGTTTACCTTGTTTTTTACCAACTCAAACCACCGCAGCAACTCCGTGTCCGCTCCTGATGCGCCCATTCTTGAAGATGATCTGGCGTTGCTTGTCCCGACATTTTCTGCAGAACGCGCTTCATTGTTCCTGTCACGCATTCTGGAACGTAATTCAGACAGCCGGTTTTCAAGATACTTTGAGTTGTCGGGTTCCTTGGGGGCTAGCGTCTTTCTATTAGAGACCGTCTTTGTTTCCTGAATCTTTTGAGGTGGTTTTTTTCTTTTCTGAAGCTGAAGACTCGGGGCAGGTTTGGCTTCAGAGAATGAAGTGGTCAAGCGTTCCTGGTTTGGAGCATGCGCTGTAGCCGGTTCGGCAAACTCCCTGGTGAGTGGGATTATCGCGGGTTCAGCTACGGAAGTTTCGGGCCGGGCCAATTCTACCTTTGATGCCCCTGATTCCACAAGTTTCACATTTGAGACAACGGGGCCGACTATTTTTGTTGGACTCGAAAATGAATAGGACATGATAATGATTGCAATCAGAGCTATCAAATGCAGGCCGATGGAAACCAGCACCATTGAGTTGGAAGCCATTCGCTCTTTTTTTAGAAGCTCCGAAATCATCTTGCCCCAGCAGAATCCTCTTGAGGAGTGGTTATCATTCCGAGATTTGCAACTCCGGCAGCCTTGAGGTTCCCCATTATTCTAACCACCATTCCATACTGAACAGACTTATCTGCCCTCAAAAAAACCTCACGACCCGGCCTCTCCTTCAATGACTGAAGAATCAGATCGGCTAACTGAGTTTCAGTAGTTTTCTGCTCATTTACGAATATTTCTCCGTTTCCCCCAACCGATATGATTATCTCGTCATTTTGTTGCACCTTATCAAGCGGAGTTCCTTTTGCCTGCGGCAATTCGACCGAAACTCCCTCCTGCATCATCGGAGCCGTCACCATAAATATGATCAACAGAACGAGCATTACGTCCACCAGAGGGGTAACGTTAATTTCCGCCATGGGGGCCCGCGACTGTTTGTTCATGCTAAAGGCCATTTTTAACTCCCTGACCCGATCTTGGACGGATCTATTTTCTCTTCCAATAAACCCTTTCGATAATGTTTATGAGTTCTGAGGCAAAATTGTCCATTTCCGTGGAGATTGTGTTAATACGGCTGAGGAAATAATTGTAAAAAACTACAGCAGGTATGGCGGCCGCTAAACCGGCGGCAGTAGCAATAAGGGCCTCGGCTATACCAGGAGCCACAACCGCCAGGGACGCGCTTTTCATCACTCCTATGCTACGAAAAGATTCCATTATGCCCCATACAGTACCAAACAACCCGATGAAAGGAGCTGAAGAGCCTGTGGTAGCAAGGAAGTTCACTCCCCTCTCCAGTCTTGCCCGCTCCGCAGTCACTGCTTGTTGGAGAGATCGCGTTATGTTGTCCATACCGGTGCGTTCATATTCAGGTTCACCGCCTGCGTCCAGTGTAGCTTTTTGCGCCGCCGACTGAATCTTGGATATTCTGGTCAATTCCGCATAGCCAGCTTTAAAAACGTGCGCCAACGGACTGAACGTAAACTGCTTGGCCTCCGCGTACAATAATGAGAACTTTCTGGATTCCCTGAATGCGTCAAAGAACAGCTGCGTATGTTTCCTCGCCCTCGACAAAGCAATCGCCTTGGTTAAAATGATTCCCCAACATACTATCGAAAAGGCCAGCAATGTGAGCATTACGCCCTTAACCACCCAGCCCGCTCCCGATATGATGGCCCAAATGCTCTGATCAGTGGCGCCAGGTCCGGGTAAATTTGCTGCAAATGCCTCTATCATCCGTCTAATCCCCTTTCTGTGAATCGACAAACAAATAGACCACTTTAAGACCTAAGTCAAGATTAACCGTTATTAAAATATGTTATAGATATTTATTAATAATTAAGATTATATTTTTATAATCCGAGGTTATATTCATTATGGCTACAATGTCCGGTAACTCCCAGTGATCACGACAAACATGAAAAGAAAAGCATGTTCGCCATGTCATGAAGAACAAATATTCTGGTTCATGGGTGTCCCATGCCTAAACTATCGTCAAATACAACAAGCTATTCTAATCGGTTACCTTAGTATATTAAGACAGGAACATTGGTTTTTTGTTCCGTGGTGATAGGTAGAATGAGCGAAGAATGACAATCAAAGTCTCCAGAAAATACTAGCTGCGGACAGCTATCGCTTGACTTGACAGGCGATACAGAACTCGCTGAGATGTTGACGCTTCCAGATTGCTGGAAGCGTCAACACCCTGTTATTCATGCGCGACTGGCAGGTCCGAAACGGCCCTGTCAGAAGGCATGACAATCTGTATCATTTGAGTATGCCCAATCTTTCCAGCATGTCTTTTACGGCCACATAAGAGACGGCGTTCGAATTGATTCGAACAAGTGGTTCCCCGGCCAGGTCAAGATCTATCAGCGCCTCGTCGTATGGAATGATGGCCTCTGGCTTTTGAGGCAGGGCGTCTATTTCTTTGCGGGTGCTTTCCGGCAAATCATCAATGGAGCCTTTCACGCGGCTCAGGACAATATGCTGATTGTGAATACGTCCTTCCATCTCGTTAATCAATTCAATGATTCTGCCTATGGTACGAAGCGCCCTAGGGGAGGCGTCAGAGACTATGAACAGATGATCGACTTCCTCTTCGGTTCTTCTGGATAGATGTTCCATGCCTGCTTCGTTATCTATGACCACAAAAACGTAATTACCCGTCAGGCGGGAAATCACGTCTCTCAATATGTTATTTGCCATGCAGTAACACCCGGGGCCTTCAGGTCTCCCCATTGACAGAAAGTCGAGATCCTTGGTCTCCTCCAGTGATGCCTGAATTTGATAGTCCATGAATCTGTCCCTGGTCATTCCACCCGGAATGTCCTCACCCATTTTGCGGGCATCCTCACGAATGCAACCGACACTCTTGGGTTCTCTGACACCAAGGACTTCATGCAAATTCGAATTGGAATCCGCGTCAATGGCCAAGAGGGGTTTTTGTCCCGCATCAGCAAGCGCCTTTATGATCAATGCGGTTATCGATGTTTTTCCAACCCCGCCCTTGCCTGCCACTGCCAATCTTATACCCATAAGAAATCCTTTCTTGATTAAAAACGATCCATCCTGAATAAGGCCTGGTTAAATGTTCATCAGTCCCGATAACCGATCCGGATTGCAACGAGGGGAGATTATTCTTCAGAATACATCTGAAAGGCTCTTGGAATCCAACTCCTTCATTATCCGGTAGACCTGTTCGGTTTCAGAAACTTTTAGCCCCGCGCATCCGCACGCAGGTGTAATGATCAGTTTTTCCATGAGCAACTCGCGCGAGACTCCCTTAGAAGCAAGCAGTTCAACTCCATTCCTGATCCTTTGAATGACGGTATCGGCGTCTTCCTGCATCACCATAGGGGTATTAGCCACAGCGCCCCAAGCCAATGTTCCGCCTTTTGAGAGAAATTCATTCAATTTGTGGGGGTATATTGCCATAGAATCCATGAAGTCAACGGCGTCAAAGTTTATGGACCTCACAGAAGTATCCATCAACAGCCCCCAATCGGTATTCCCGCAGCAATGGACAGCAGTCAGCGCTCCTCTGGAACTTACCATGGAAATAACATCGTCGAGCGCCTCTACAACATCAGAAGCGGAAACGCCAAGGAAAGCCGAGGATCCGTAGGCGCTCAGACTTGGCTCATCCAGAAAAACTATGATTTTGTCGGCAAATGGAGAAAATTTCTCAATAAGCCAGATGGCCTTGAGTCCCATAGCCTTGACAGCCACGTCTTTAAACAGTGGATGATAAAATATCGGCTTGCGATTTTCATCGGTTACGCTAAGGGCAAAGCTCAAGGGCCCGGTAACCTGGACCTTGATGAATTTCTTTTTCTGCCCCAAGCACGCCAGACGTTCCAACAGCACATGTATTCCACGTCCGTATTCCGGGGTCACCACAAAATCATCGGCCGAGGCCCCTTCCATGACTTCCAGGTAACCGGAATAGAAAGTTTCGACCTCCGATTCAGGATCCCCCGATGTGTCAAAAAAGTATGAAAGGTTTTGGACATCGACCTTGAACCTGGGCAGATTCTCGGAAAACTGTATCCACATCTGCTCACGAGGATCCGACCTGGATAGCTGCGGAGCGTGAGGGGCGTTTCCCAGGGATCCCAGAATGAGATCCACAGCCTCCTGCGGATTTAAATGAGGCATGCTGCCGACGGCTGTTGTCAGCATTCCGGGAAGCCAGGCCGTCTCTTCATATTTCGACATAACTAAGCTCCATAATTTTTTCAAATCAATTTTCTTTGGGTTGGTCGCTCATATCAACCAATCTTTTTACTATATCCTTATAATTACATCTACTTTATTCGGGCTTGCAACAGTTCTGTTTCAATAGGTTTATCCTCCTCGGGAAGGGGGAGAACACTCAAGTAAGAGGCAATCCTGAGTTTGATAAAATCGAGATCTTCATGTGTGATTTCGATTGGGGCGGCATGGCGCAATTCCTGCTCCGACAAAACCAACTCTCCACTTTCTGAGGGCAACATAATCCTGCAAGGGAGATTGAGCTTTCGGCTAACCCTCTCAGGTATACCGAAGCCATAGTTCAAATGACCTCCTCCCGCTATGACCACCATACATTTTCCAGATCCGGCGTCAGAGGACAGAAAATCCACAATTGTCCTAGACATGACGGCGTCTCTGACAGCCTGCGCCAGAATGATTTTTTCCAGCTTCTTGCCCTGGAACGATTTGTGAACCCTCAGTTTGATGCGTAGCAGTTTTTCATATTGTGGATTGATGTCTTCAGCATCATCTGGAATGCTTTGGCGCTCTGCGTCAGATAGACTGCCAAGTCCCTCTCTGGCGACTTTCCTGACCATAGCGTCCGGGGCGTTCAGGCCAAGAATGGGAGCTTTAATTTCCCTGGCGAATTTTAGTATCTCTGCGTAATCCTCAAGATTAGTCCAATGTTCAGGACCCGATCTTCGGACCAATTCTCCAACATCCCATTCGGATCCACTCCACTCATCAAGAGTGGCCTGCTGTTGAGTGGAGAACATTTCCAATCCGACAGACAATGCCAGTCCTCTTTGGGCGAGGCCTTTCATAACGTCGAGTTGAAGTTTGTGATGACGAGCGATTGTATGGTGTTCACCCAAATAAATGATTCGTGTCTTTGCCATGTCATCCAGGGCATGCTCAAATGGAACGGGCTCTCCCAAAAGCATGTCTATGATGATGGAAGGACTCTTGGTCTGGGCAAAACAGTTTGTTTGAGTCATCATGATAATTAACACTCCGAAAATCGTCAGCTTTAACAAATCAATTCTATCTGCCACGCCTGAACTCCCAGTTATCAAATGTAATATCAAAATCATCGAATTCTTCGGAAGAATTTTCTTCGGTAACCTGGATTTTATCAACTCTACTGAAGGGCGATCCTTTTCTGAACCACGAAAGTAACGACTGCACCACTTCAGGGGGACCTTCGACCACGGCCTCGACCGCTCCATCCGAACGATTTCGCACCCAACCTCTGGCTCCCATTTTTCTGGCGGCCGATCTGGCATGATAACGAAAGTTGACCCCTTGAACCCTGCCATGAACCACAACTCTGCGTCTTATTATAGATGCCATTGGATGCTCCGCATCAAAACAGATTAAGACAAATATTCCAGATAATTAATGGTCCTGTGCTATTTGGTGCGCCGGCGCGTGTCCGGAAATCCCTTTGATTTACAACTCGCACATCTTGAGGAATTCCTCTTCTGACAGCGCCTTGACACCCAGTTGGGCAGCCTTTTCAATTTTTGATCCCGGATCAAGTCCGGCTACTACGAAATCGGTCTTTCGGCTGACTGATCCTGAAACAATGGCCCCAAGGTTTTCCAGCATGCGTTTAGCCTCATTCCTGGGAATCCCGAGCGTTCCGGTAAAAACGAAGACTTTACCTCTCAATCTGCCTGCGTCTCCGTCCACAGTCCCGTTGGTAATCTCCGGTGTTACACCATACTCAAAAAGTTTTTGGATCATTTCCGTGTTGTGAGGCTCCCGAAAGAAGCGGGTAACACTTTGAGCGACTTCAGGGCCTATTCCTTGAACAGACGTCAACTCATCGACCGTTCTGGACGCTATAGCCTCAATAGATCCAAAAGCCGAAACCAGAAGTTTGGCAACATATTCTCCGACCAACGGTATACCCAAACTGAACAGGAACTTGTTCAATGAGGTTTTTTTAGAATTTTCAATTGATTGTAATAGATTGGAAGCTGATTTGGCTGCCATTCTATCGAGGGATGAGAGTTGCTCAGCAGACAGGAGGTATAAATCCGCCGGACAGACTACAAGCCCGGAATCGACAAGCTGCTCCACGAGCTTGGTCCCCAGGCCCTCAATATCCATGGCGTTTCTGGAAGCAAAATGTTTTAGGGTCTCCTTGATCCTTGCAGAACACGAAGAATTCATACATCTCTTGGCGGCCTGTCCTTCCAGTCTGACTGCGTTTGAACCGCATGCAGGGCATTCATCCGGCAATATGTAAGGCTGGCTGTCGGGAGCGCGTTTGTCCTTAATAACCTGAACTACTTCAGGGATGACATCTCCGGCTCTTTGAATCACAACCGTGTCTCCCTCCCGAATATCCTTCCTGTATATTTCATCCTGATTATGTAAGGTTGCACGACTTACAGTCACCCCGCCAACGCTTACCGGATCCATAATGGCCACAGGAGTGAGGGTCCCCGTTCTTCCCACACCGACTTCTATCCTTATGATTCTTGTGGTCGCCTGTAGGGGCTCGAATTTAAAAGCCACCGCCCACCTTGGCGATCTGGTTTTAACTCCCATAATGCCTTGATCCGCTAGGGAGTCCACCTTGACCACCGCCCCATCAATTTCAAAGGGCAGACTCCGGCGCAGATCGGACAATTCGCGGTAGTACTCCCAAACCAACTCAATGTCCTCACAAAGTCGAGTGTGCTCCAAATTCACTGGAATACCCGTCGTTGCAAGCATTTTGAGCAATTGGCAATGTGTCCGAGGCTCCGCACCCAGAAGCCGTCCTGCGCCGTAGGCCAAAAATTTCAGTGGACGCCGTGCGGTCACTTTTGGGTCGAGCTGACGGATTGAGCCCGCCGATGCATTCCTTGGATTGGCGAAAGAGGCAAGCCCCAAGTCGTCACGCTCTTTGTTGATCCTGTCAAAATCGGCTCTATTCATAAATATTTCGCCGCGCACATCTATCAGCTTCAATTCTGATAGCTGGCCTGAAAGCTTCAACCGCAGCGGAACAGCTCTGATTGTCCGAATATTATGAGTGACGTCCTCCCCCGTTTCACCGTCTCCTCGAGTCGATCCGGAAACCAACACCCCTCTTTCATAAACCAGCTCGAT
>CAZGVM010000045.1:18529-19082 GCA_964528855.1 uncultured Desulfomonile sp.
TATCAGAACTGCGCCCCAAAGCCCTTTTCACACGTTGATCAAATTCAAGCAGTTCGTTGCGTTCAAAGATGTTGGACAGAGACATCATGGGAAAGGCGTGCCGTATCTGGTCAAATTTTTCGAGTGGAGAGCCGCCGACGCGCTGCGAAGGCGATTCAGGAGTGATCAGTTCAGGATGATGATCTTCCAACTCCACCAATCTACGGAAAAGCCTGTCATATTCGGCATCACTGATTTCAGGCGCATCCTGATTATAATAGAGATCGTCATGTTTCCGGATTTCGTCCCTTAACTGATCAATTTCGGTTCTAAATTCCAATATGGATTTATGTTTTGTATTATTTTGCGTCATTGGAGAATGCCTGATTGAGGAAGCCTTTTCACTTTTATGGCGCCCGAAAGAAAAAAGCGGCCAAAACAGACCGCTCACGATATTAAATTATTACTGAAACTAAAACAATCAGACCTTAAGGGGTATAACCGCTAATTTTTTTTCTCGATTTTTCCGACGAAGACTGATCTGATTTCTTTGTCTTTTTCGGTCTTGAACAGG
>CAZGVM010000046.1:0-17815 GCA_964528855.1 uncultured Desulfomonile sp.
GCCAACGCATGATGGAGAGGATTTAATATTTATCGATTTCAACAAAGCTGGAGAACTTATAGAGCAAGTTTCTCGTGAGAATGTTATTGGAAAAAGTGTACAGGAAGTTTTTCCAGGTGTCAGAGAATTCGGCTTTCTGGATGTCCTTAAAAGAGTATTAAAAACTGGAAACCCCGAACATTTTCCGGCCAGGTTATACCAAGATGTACGTATTCAAGGCTGGCGTGAGAATTTTGTCTATAGGCTTCCATCCGGAGAATTGGTATCAATCTACAGTGATGAAACCGATCGAATAAATTCCGAACAGGCTCTGAAAAGAAGTGAGGGAAAAACTCGACAATTGTCGGAAGTGGCTTTTGAAGGAATAATGTTTCACGATAACGGAGTGCTGTTGCACGCCAACGATCAGTTTTTCAATATGTTTGGTTACGAACGCCATGAACTTGTTGATAAACCGGTAATGGACAAAACTCTTCACCCTGATTCTATTCAGACTGTGAAATCTCAGATCATGTCAGGCTCGACACAATCTTATGAAGTTGTTGGGTTGAAGAAAGATGGAACGGCTTTTCCAATAGAGATAAGGGTGAGATTGCTAGAGGAGGAAGGTCAGACAATTCGTGCGGTGGCAATACGAGATCTTTCCGAACGAAAGAACCTTGAGAAACTTTTAATCAAATCCCAAAAGATGGAAGCTGTCGGGACCTTGGCCGGGGGGATTGCACATGACTTCAACAATCTGCTCCAGGTGATTTGCGGGTATTCTGAGATACTTCTGATTGATGCTGCGTCGGATGATCCAAAACGCGAAGGTCTCGAACGGATACAATCTTCCGGTAAACGTGGAGCTGATCTGGTCAAAAACCTTCTTGCATTTAGCAGGAGGGTTGAACCACAGTTTCGTCCTTTGGACTTGAACAATGAAATAACGGACTTCAGTCGATTGCTCTCCAGAACTATACCCAAGACAATTGTGATGGAACTTCGCCTCCGTCCTGAATTGCCAATGATCGAGGCTGATCCATCTCAGTTGGGCCAGGTCCTGATGAATCTTTCAATCAACGCCAGGGATGCTATGCCTGATGGAGGTAAACTAATCATAGAGAGTGATTCGTGTCAGTTGAGTCAGGCATTTTGCTCGGTTCATCCAGAGATTAAACCAGGGGAGTATGTTGTGCTGAGGGTAATAGATACGGGTCACGGGATGAGTGACCACACGCTTAATCGTATATATGATCCTTTTTTCAGTACCAAGGAAGTCGGCAAAGGTACCGGTCTAGGACTGGCTACAGTTTATGGAATTGTCAGACAACACGACGGACATATCTTGTGCCACAGCCAACCTGCTAAAGGAACCAGGTTTCAGATTTATTTTCCAGCTTCTCCCTCCAAAACAGGCCTGGTGGATATAAAAGAAGAGAAGGATCTGCGTGGTGGTGATGAGACTGTGCTACTGGTGGATGACGAAGAAATAGTTTTGGACATTGGTGTGAGACTTTTAAAAAGGTATGGATACGAAGCGCTCACAGCTTCTAATGGTAAAGAGGCCCTGGAAATCCTCACGGCAAATTCTGAAAAGATTTCTCTGGTAATCCTGGACCTGCTGATGCCAGAGATGGATGGATTCAATTGCATGAATGAAATGCTAAAGTTGGGCTGCACAGTTCCCATCCTTATTGCCAGTGGCCATGCCGCCGATGATGTAGTGAAAAACATGATCTTAATGGGAGCCAAGGCATTCATCAGGAAACCGTACGATAGCAGTACGCTAATAGAGACGGTTCGAAGCGCATTAGATGAAAAATAAGAATGTTTGGTCTTTTCATTCAGGCAGAATACGTTAAGAATAAATGAGAGAAATCAAAACATACATCATTACCGGATGTGTGTCTGTGCCACAGGAAACAGAACACGTATTGTAGTCCCTTTCCCTACCTGACTCTCGACAAATAATGCTCCGTGGTGACCCCTTACAATCCCTATCACCTCGGGCATACCGAGTCCACGCCCCACGAATTTCGTTGTAAAGAAGGGGTCAAACAGTTTGCGCAGTGTCTCAGGGTCCATTCCGGAGCCTGTGTCTGAAACCTCAAGGAAAACGAAACGGCCCGGCTCAGGTTTATCCTCGATGTAACTGTGGCTCAGTTCGGATTCATTACAAACAGTGGTCCCGGCAGAAAGCTTAATTTGCCCCGCTGCATTCCCCATTGCCTCACAGGCGTTTACAAGAAGATTTCTGGTCAAGCGTATGATGTGATCTGGATTTCCATTTATTGGCGGGAGTTTTTTGCTTATGTCAAAGTCTAGATGGCAATTTACAGACACGGACTTCCCAAGCTGTTCACTATTTTTTCGCAACAATTCTTTGAGATTCAAAGGCTCGGGTACGTAAATGTTGCTACCGGAATAAATCAGCATTTGCTCGGAAAGTTTTGCTGATCGTTGCGATGCAGCCATGGATTTCATGAGATAGAACTTCGTCTCGGAATCAAGTGATGAAGACTCCATTGCCATTTCCAGGTAGCCAATGACCACGGCCAACTGGTTGTTAAAATTATGGGCAATGCTGCCGGCCATGATGTTGAGGCTTTCAAGCTTTTCAGAAAGTAGCGCCTTTCTTTCAAGCTCCGCCCGTTGCTGCTTGTAAATTTTTCTTTCAGTGACGTCATCGAAAATCATACAAAACCGGTCTGAAGATTCCCATGGACGGTAAAGGCTGCACCTCCAGTATTTTTTTGTGGGTTCATGGTACATTTCAAAGGTTTCCGGATTACCGGTTACCGCAACCCAGCCACATCTTTCCATCCAGGTTTCTTCTGTTCCAGGCCATACTTCACGGACGGTTTTGCCGATGACATCTTTGGCTCCGAGACCAGTGAGCCTTTCATAGGCGTCGTTGATGAAAAGTATACGGTAATCTGTAAACATCCCTTGGTCGTCTAACACGGATTCACAGACAGCGAAACCGCTTATCATGCTCTTCATTAACCATGACATTTCCTGTGCGGCTTTTTCTTTCTCAGCTTCAAGTTCCTTCCGTTCGGTAACATCAATACCCATTCCACCGACATACCAGGCTCCAGCAGAATCCTGAAAGGGGAACTTGAAGTTGAACCAGAATGCCCGGCTGCCATCGCTATCAGTCGTCTCTTCAATCGTCTCGATTGGCTTTCCTGAAGCGAGAACCGCCTGGTCATTCTCCCAAAAGGTTTGTGCGATGTCTTGCGGCCACAACTCGAAATCTGTTTTGCCAAACCACTCATCAAGAGTGCCCCCAAAACGTTTTTCATATGTTTTGTTAAGATACACATGGCGTCCCTGCTCGTCTTTCATCCAGGCTATGGCAGGGTTGTTGTCCATGAACTGTTCAAATCTTTGCTGGCTGTCCCTAAACGCATTCTCCAGACGCTTTCTTTCAGTGATGTCACGTACAATCCCTGCGGCATGCCAATGGCCATTTACCTGGAAACTTGAGAGGGACAGCTCTATCGGAAACCCCTGGTCGCCTTTCCTGAGGGCAAAAAGTTCAATGGTCTTCCCGATGGCCTTGCCTTTGCCGCTTTTTAGAAATTCCTCAAAACTCGAATGGTGCGCTGTGTGGTATTTAGCTGGAGCCAATAGTTGATGGAGGTTCTTGCCCATGACCTCCGAAGGGTTGTAGCCAAAGATCCGTTCGGCGGCAGGGTTCCAAAAGTATATGTTACCTTGGTCATCTATGATTATGATCGCATCATGAGCTGAATCGGTGATAGCCCTCAAAATATCATGTTTCTCAAAAATACTTTCCTCTGTCGCTGGCTTTTTGAGTTCTGCGTCATCCATCTTTTGGATACCTTGTCAATGTTAGGGCCGTGTTACACGTAGATGTTTTATTTTAAGAAACCTGAAGGCGGTCTCTATTGCAAACTTTTTTCTATCTGCCCTGGACCCTTGAGAACTTCGTCGGCAAACTCCGGGTACAATTTCTTGATACAATCAGGGCAAATACCATGGCTGAACTGAGCTTCCGAACGCTCAGTCACATATTGTTCCACTTGTTGCCAATATCCCTTATCATTACGAATCTTTTTGCATGAAGAGCAAATTGGAATGAATCCACTGAGTTTCTTGATCTCAGCCATCGAATGTTGCAATTCTGATATGAGTTCCGTTTTTTCCTGCTCGGCCTGCCTGCGTTCAGTGATGTTATTGAGTATTACTATTGTACCCAAAAACTTGCCGCTGATGTCCATCATGCGCTTGAGTTTCACTTCGAAATGTTGTGTAGCCGATTCAGTTGAGAGTTCTTTATCGAAACAAATTTGTTGAATGTTTTGGGTTTGGAATTTGGTAAGTTCATCTGAAAGCCAGGAGAGGGGTTCGGTTTTATTTTCATGCCCGTAATAATATGCTCCTGAGGCCTTGCTGTCTGTGAACAACTCCAATGAGGCGTGGTTCATATTTTCGATCCTGGTGTGCTCATTCAGAAGTATTACGGGATTTCCCAAACTTTCAAATATGGTCAGGTACCGGTTCTTTTCATTGGTCATTATTCGGTTTGCCATCTGAAGCGCGGTTGTAATGTCCTCTGAGGATTGCTGGACCCATTCAGTCACAAATCCCAACTCAATTCGATCGAAAAATCGTTCAAGGTAGAGACGTTCCTTTTCTACCCTGGACTGGTCTGATTCTTTCAGGATAACCAGATCTATATAGCTCTGCCTGTAGTATTTCATCAAACCGAGAAACATACCCAGAGTTATCCCCCTGGCTCTATGGCGTTGAGCTTCCACAATACCGAAAGAGGCGATAGGGTCTTTGGAAAAATCTTCCTCAGGACCGAATTCTGGAGGGCCATCATATAGTTTGACACTCTGGATCAATGCCTCTGACAGGCCGACTATAGATGTTCGCCAGGCTTCCAGAAGAGTAGAAGTATATTTTACATATTGGTGGTCCTTGGCATATTGCAGAACGCGTCGCATCAGCCAGTCTTCGTGGGATGTAACTAATTCCTGCAGATTTTTCATGTTTATGTCCAGCGCTAGTGACTGCATCCGCATGCGCCGGCCGGGTCTGTATGTACGGGGTAAGTCAGATTTATTTTTCCGTTTCTGTTTTCAATCAACCCAGCCCGCTCTATTGTTATCAGTATTTCTCTGCATTCATCGGCGTTCAGTCCCAGGTAAACAGGCAATAACTTTTCATGTTCATCAAGTCGTTTGCTTAAAGCAAGCGAATAAAGCGTCATGACAACCTGTTTGTGAATGATGTCCATGCCGGGTTTGTTCATAAGGTCCTGTATACGCTCATCGTATACCAGGAGATTTCCTACACTTGCTGTACACATTTTCCGCTCCCTGATTCGTTTTTATCAATTTACGGCCACAATCCTTATTATCAAGCCTTAGAATGTTTTTTTCTTGCGAACAGACATAAATTCTATGAACTTAAAGTAACTCTCCGGTGTTCCGATGTCAAAAAAGGCTCCTGACTGTTCAATTCCGTACATTCGTCCATCTGAAATTAATGAGGGGAAAATTTCCTTTTCCATTGAGAAAGCCCTGTTTTCGGGAAAATTTTCTATGAGTTCGAGTGACACCATTGAGAAGCCGGCGTTGATCAAACCAGGTCCGAGAATGATTTCTGATTTTTCCTGAAAATCCTCAATTCTCTTATCGGGCCTGATCAGGACTGCCCCGTATCTTCCTACGTCATCAACCCTACACAGCGTCAGGGTAACTTCAGCATTGTGACGCAGATGAAAATCGTAAAGTTCCTGTATGTTCACTTCAAAATAAGTGTCTCCGTTGACTAGCAAGGTAGGATCTGAAGCAAAAGGCAAGGCGTTTCTGACGGCCCCACCAGTTCCCAACGGCGTTTCCTCCCTTGAAATATGCACGACCACATTTGAATTCTGATACTTGTTCGCATATTTTTCAATATGCCCTGACATGTAGCCCGTCAACAGGACTATTTTACTTACTCCTTTTTCGACCAGAGTTTCGATCAATATACCAAGAAACGGCTCGTCTCCGATTAGCGCCATGGGTTTGGGTCTGTCCGAAACCACTGGCCTCAAACGCGAGCCGACTCCACCCGCCAGTATGAAAGCAGTAAAAGGCAAAGCTGTGGTTTGGCGATTATTCATTCCTGGTCTGCGATTTTCTCTTTCAGAAGCGAGAGCAAACACACTCCGGATCACGATTCAAAGCAACAACTTGCCAATGATTGCGCCAGGCGTCAATGGTCAAGATGCCTGGAATGAGGTTTTTAGTGTCGCCGACAATTATTTTTATGGCTTCGGTAACCTGGATGGAGGCTATAAGAGTCGCCACCGAGGAAAGGACACCTACAGTCGAGGCTGTCTGATGTTTGGCAACTTGCGCAGGTTCAGGCCAAAGACATCGCAGGCACGGGGTTTCACCAGGCATGATGGTCATGACATTGCCAGCCGTCTCGACAACACCTCCAAACACGTAAGGAATGCCGTGAGACAAGGCGGAGTCATTAACTATATAGCGCGTCGCAGTGTTATCGACGGCATCGATTATTACATCAACTGAATCCACCAGCTGATCAATGTTTCCTGAATCAATCTCAGCATGGATCGGGTCAATCTCAACAAATGGAGCGCTCCTGACAAGATGATTGCGCGCTGCGACGGTTTTTGGTAAACCAGAGACAACGTCGTGGTCATCAAACAGTAGCTGCCGATGAAGGTTGTGGATTTCCGGGTAATCCTTGTCCACTATTCGTAGAAATCCAACGCCTGCCCGAGTCAATAATATTGATATTAAAGAACCCAAAGCCCCTTGGCCTGTGACCAAAACACGGGCTGACCGAATCCTGGACTGGCCTTCCGGACCTATGACATCGAGAAGGACGTGGCGACTATATCTTGAATAAACATCATTCATTTTCCGTGACATTCACAATGCTGGAGACTGGGAAAGGGATTATCTAAATTTTTGGAGGAGTCGGTGGTTTTTCCAGATTTTCCCAAACTATGCCGAGCCTCTCTCTGAAAAAGGGTCCTATCCTAATGAAAAGACTAGGCCAATGACCATGCGGCTCAGTGATATTTTCAAAGATTTCGTCAATGAAAACCGGTAATCTCGCAAGTTCGTCTTTAGGAATGAATGACACAGCCCCTAGTCTTATCGATCTGTTCAGGCTGTCTATATTTATGGCATGCGCTGTCAACATGGCCGTCGGTAAATTCCTTTTGCGACACTCCTCCAGCAAAGAAAAACCGCTGACTCCCATGATGTCCAGAATAACCAGGTCGAACTGGCCATTCATCACCAGATTCAGCGCCATGTCGAAATTTCCGGCAGTTTCCACAAGATAATCCGGCAACTGGTCTTTGATTACCTCGAGAATGTCCGGTTCGTCATCCACTACAAGAATTCTTTTCCCTTTCACGATCTCCGAAGCGCTCATGCAGTTTCTCCTGAAACATGTGAGTTCATAATTGTGAACATCGGCTTAGCAGAAGCCAGATCCAGCGATGTTTCAATCCGAATTTGATTCATATTTTTAATAAGTTAGTAAATAGCGCTTCGGGTGTCAATTTTTTTCGGGAGTCATGACAATCATCCAGAATCCGACAAACCGCATGATAAAGCGTGGGACCGGTCAAACAGGAATCAGGAGTTAATTCGTTAGAGTGAAAAAAGTGAAAGGTGTATCCAAAAACTTATAGACTAAATGAGAAGCAGTCTCAAATCATGTCACTAGGATTCTTGAGGGTGTGCAAAGTAGTTTTTGACAATTAATTGTGTTATATAACTTTGTCATTCAGAGACGAGTTGGTTTGAATGTTGTACAAATCAATCAGACTTTTAATGATATTGATGGTTTCTTTAACATTGGCCATATCCGGAGACCGGTGTGCGGCTCAAGATTTCCCATACATGGTTCCGGATGCTCCCGAGTTCGATTCTCTCGGAACAGTCGGAAAAGCTCCGGCCGCAAGCGCCCCTATTGAGCAGAAAAAACCATTTCAATCCAATCCGGGAGTTTTCAAACCAAAGCTGGAAACTGGGGCGATGATTCCGACACAGGTTCCGGAAGCTCCTCTGTCCAGCAACGAATATTACCCACAGCCCCCCCGTTTCGGACCTGTTAGAGGGCCTTCAGTGGAAAGTCAACCTGTTTCTCCAGCGACGCCACATCAGAGGCCGGTGGCCTCGGTCCCACAGCAGGGTGTTGGCGCCGGAGCACGTCCACAAACGGACTGTTCAGAGTTTCCCATGTTGATAGCGCGATCAAGGTCCGATACGGAAATGCAAATGACCTCCAGACACTATCTCACATGCCTTATGCAGGGCGGATGGACAATGGAACAGGCGCGCGATCAGGTCATAAGAACTATCGAGACCGCGTACAGACCTGGTAGATGAGTCTGTCAAAGTCGTTTCTTATTCCCCTGTGTCCGTGGCAAAAATGATATGCCCCATCGGTTGGAAACTATTATTGCATCCCGCAACACCTTTTAAATTTTTTTCCTGAACCGCACGGACACGGGGCATTGAGTCCGGGTTTGGTAGCCGGAGCAATCGTTTTGGGTGTTTTGATAGGCTTTAGGGCTCTCATGGCCTGAACCATCACAAAAACGGTAGAGCCCACCATCACTACCCACATGATTATGAGTCCGACACTCTCAGTCGCGTTGAACCTTTCAGATGCGAGAAACCAGATCAACGCGATCGTCCATACGATAATCCAGAACATTGCATAGTAAGGGCTTTTTATTTTTTTCATTTATTCTTCACGTTCAGTTGTATTGAAAAATGGCGCCACTAAAATTTTCCTGTCCACACATGGTCATTAATCAAAAAATCTCGTTTTGTCCAAAGTATATATGTTCGCTAAAAGCACGGTCAATATGCTATTAATACAAATTCAACCATTAAATGGACTTGATTCGATAATCAATTACAGAAGGTGAATGGTGAATTTTCTCTTCATAAATGTCAATCACGATGTTGGCTGGGAATCATCTGAAAGCATACCTATTTCACTCGGATATATACTGGCGACGTTGAAAAGCCAGGGACACGATGGGGCCATTCTTGATGACCTTCGTGACAGACCTCTTTTATTCAAGGCTCTGGATCAGACGATATTACGTCTGAACCCGTCGTTGATCGGTTTTACAGCCTATCAAAGCGGCATGGATCGAATTCGATTCATAAGTAGGTACATAAAATCGCGGCACAGAAAAATTCTGCTGGCGCTGGGCGGCCCGCAGATCTCTGCGATGCCAGTAGCGGCGCTGGAGGACCTGGACGACATAGATATGCTGGTCCGATCTGAGGGTGAGACGGTGATGTCGGCGGTAGCGAAGGCTTTGAGTTCGGGAGGGTCCCTGAAAACGGTCAACGGAATCACCTATCGACAAGGGGCGGGGATCATTGATCAACCCGGCACAGTAGAGGTTCCTGAAAATCTTGATGTCTATCCATCACCATACTTGAACAACATCATCAATCTCGACGGGAAGGATACGGCAATCCTGCTGTCATCCCGAGGATGCAAGAGCAACTGTTTTTTTTGTATCACTCCATTTCTGTGTAAAGGAAAGATTAGATACCATTCTTTAGGCAGAGTGATGGACGAAATGCAGTTGCTTTCCGGAAAGGGTATAGAGCGGTTTTGGTTTGCAGATCCCAATTTTACTGAAAACAGAACACGGACACTGGAGTTTGTAGAGCAAAAAATACAGTTGGGGATACTCACTCCGTTCTGGTTCCAAACCAGGAGTGACTTGATCGATGAGGAACTGATGGACGCCCTTCAGAAGTCCGGCGCCGACACGATGGCTTTTGGGCTTGAATCAGCCAGTCAGTCAGTGCTCAAGAACATCAACAAGAGACTGGATGTGAACCAGCTCCGTCAAAACATCGAATATGCTCAGTCAATAGGTCTCAATACCGAACTATTCACGATATACGGATTGCCCGGTGAAACTGTTGACGACGCAAGGATCACCATCGAGTTTGTCAGATCGCTTGGAATTCCGGTGGAGTCAAATTCTGGCTCCCAGCAAATGCAACTGTATTTTGGTTCAGCCTACGAACGCAATCCTTCTAAATACATGATTAAACCTCTGGATAAAAAAAGACCTCGATATTTTTCCGTAGGCGCTGATTTCGAAACGGCGGCCATGTCATCTTCTGACATCAGCAAGGTGCGGAATCTTTGGGCTTTGGCAAATGAACAACTCGAGCGTGACGTTTATTACAAACAGCGGACATTCGAAATACTGGATTTTTTTCTGGAGAACCAGGATGATCTTAAGGACGAGATACAGTTTTATGCTTACGGGGCTCTCGCCAGCGCTGCGATAGAGGAATTCGGGTTGCTTGACCGGTTCCTGGAAGGCTATACGCACAAATCTTCATCCGATGATTCAAGTGTTGATGAAATAATCAAGGCCCTGACTTTTTTTCGTGAGACGGATGAAGCCTCCAACATGTACGATCGAATAATTTTTGATTCCAGAAGTTACATGGATGGGGTTCCTTTCACTGGCATCTCGGGTAAATTCTGGGATGTTCTTTTGGGACACGGTCTTTTGCTTCCGGATTTTGAAAAGGGATTGACGGGGGTTAAGGCCGGAGACGAAGTCAGCTTCTCCTTCACGTTTCCTGACGATTACCATCAGGTCGAGCTTGCTGAAAAGACGGTCGAGGTTCACGCCAAGATTCACAAGGTCTTCAGACCGGTCACGGCCGGGAACCTTAACGAGGTCCGGAACCTCAACATACTCAATCATTACCATTTTGATGATCTTGACGCTTTGAGGGATCAAAATGAGATTCTGTACTATCTCACTCTTCGCGACATCGATCCTGAACACCTTCTAAAAACTCCAAGCCATTTCCTTACGTTGGCTCATAGATGGGCCAAACTCGGAAAAAATGAAAAAATCAGGGAACTCGGCAAACTAGTTGTCAACAAGCCCCCTGCGCTCAGGGCTTTGGCTGACACATTGGCTGCCGCCGGAAAATACGAGTTGGCGCTTGAGCATTATGTTGACCAATCTGGAAACCTCGTCTCAGGCGTGTTAAAGAGAGTTCGCCTGCTGCTGCGGCTTGGTCGGTCAAAACAGGCTATAAAGCTTCTGGAGACTGTTCCGGAGTCTCCGGATCTTGAGTTTCAGGATACGATGCTCGAGTGTCTGAAAGCAGGGGGGGCAGGCACAGACCGTCTCCCTTCACTTGAAAGGCATGTGCTCGACCTGAAAGTCAAGAGCGCCCTTGAAAAAGAGATGCTGTCCAAAAAGGGGCCTTCCGGGTATGGCACTCTGATCCACGGGTTTCCGGCCGATAAGGATGATAATTGACACTCGGAAAATTCTGGGTGTTTTTCAAGTAATCTGGAGATTTAATAACATGAGCAGTGAATCAATAGACACAAAGTTTGTCACCTATCATCGGGAAGGCGAAATTGGTTTTATTACCCTGAACCGGCCTGAAAAACGAAATGCCCTTAACCTTGCGGTATGGGATCATCTTCATTCTGCGGCTCTCGAAGCTCAAAAGGATTTGGAAGCCAGGGTTGTGCTTGTTCGTGGATCGGGAAAGTCATTTTGCGCAGGACTTGATTTAAGCCCTGATAATGATTTGATAAAAACAATTACTGCCGCCCCAAGCGCCAAACAGAAGGTTGATTTTTTCAGGATGGTGAAGAGAATTCAGGCGGCTCACACATGCCTCGAACAACTGCCGCAACCCACCATAGCGGTTATTCACAATCACTGTCTGGGGGCGGGGCTCGAGTTGGTGGTTTGCTGCGACATTCGCCTATGTTCCGCCGACGCTACGTTTGCATTACCTGAGGCTCGTCTGGCCATCATCACCGATGTCGGAGGTTTACAAAGACTCCCAAAGGTGGTCGGCATGGGGCATGCCCGTGAAATAGCCTTTCGGGGACACAGGTTCGAGGCCTCAAAGGCCTTGGCCATAAACCTTGTGAATGCTGTACATCCTGATCAGGAGACGCTGGAAAAGGAAGCCCTGGGCATCGCCAGGGAAATAGCGGCCAATCCTCCCCTGGCCGTTCAAGGCGCAAAAGAAGTCTTTCTTTTCAGTGATTATGGCCCATTGAACCAGTCACTCAACTACAACGCCGCCAGGTCCTCCATGATCATGCCGTCTGAGGACATATTTGAAGCCATGGCGGCTCATATTCAAAAAAGGCAGGGTGTTTTCAAAGGCGCATGAAAATGCGCAAGACACCGTGAAATATTATTTTGCTTCATTTCATCAGGAGGCTGTTTTGATTAAAAAGCTTTTCGAACCCATAAAAATAGGGCCGGTAAACCTGTCAAACAGGGTGGTGATGACTGCGATGCATTTGAACTACTCTCCTAACGGGGAAGTTACCGATCAGTTCATCAATTTTTATGAAGCGCGAGCGGCGGGTGGCGCCGGTTTAATAATAGTCGGCGGAGCGGAGATAAATGATCAGGCCGCCGGAATAGATCTGATGCTGGCCATCAAGGATGACAAATATATTCCGGGATTGAAACGCTTTACCGACAGGATCCGCCAATATGAAACCAAGGTGGCCATCCAGTTGTATATGGCCGGGGCCTATTCCTTCTGCAGTCTCAAAGGACTGCCAATTCTGGCGCCATCCGAATACACCAGCTATTTTACTCGACAAAAAACCACTCCAATGACGCTTGAAGATATCAATAGGGTTCAGAACGACTTTGTCGAAGCTACCAGGCGAGCTAAAGAGGCCGGTTTTGACGCTGTTGAGGTCATAGCCTCAGCTGGGTACCTTATATGCCAATTCCTGTCACCCAGGACGAATAAACGGGATGATGAATATGGTGGCTCACTGGAAAACCGCATGCGATTTGGTCTGGAGACTATTTCCCGGGTCAGGGCGGCCGCAGGGCCGGAAATGGGAGTGTTGGTGAGGGTGGCAGGCAATGATTTTGTTCCAGGAAGCCACACAAACACCGAGTCCAGAATATTCGCAGGCGCTGTTGAAAAAGTTGGGGCCGATTGCATAAATGTTACCGGCGGTTGGCATGAAAGTAGGGTTCCCCAGATTACAATGGATTTGCCACATGCGGGATACGTGTATCTCGCTCGAGGCATAAAGGAGAGTGTTTCTGTTCCCGTCGTCGGATGTAACCGAATTAACGACCCCTACGTGGCTGAGGAAGTTCTCAAGGAAGGTGTGGCGGATTTGGTCGGTGTGGCGCGTGGCCTGATTGCCGATCCGGATTTCGTAAACAAGGCAAAGGACGGAAAATCAGACGAGATAAGGCGATGCGTCGCCTGTAACCAGAAGTGTTTTGACCATGTCTTCGCGTTGCAGCCTGTTGGCTGTCTGGTAAACCCTCAAGCCGGCAAGGAAGGGCAGGTGGTGATAAAACCTGTCGAATCCGGAAAGAAGATAGTTGTTGCCGGAGCAGGCCCTGCAGGTTGTGAATTTGCTCTGACTGCGGCTCAGCGAGGACACAAGGTAATATTGTGTGAGAAGGAAAAAGAAATAGGCGGACAGGTTTTCTGGTCCGCCGGCGCCACCAAGAAGACGGATTTTCATTACATCATTGATTACTACAAGGCTACGCTTCCACGTCAGGGTGTGGAGATAAGGCTTCTCACCGAGGTCACTCCCGAACTGCTCTCAAAAGAAAAGCCGGACATAGTTGTAGTCGCCACTGGAGCCGCTCCATTCAAACCGCCGATTGAAGCCGTAGAGGCTCCTTACGTCTATCAAAGCTGGGATGTTTTGCGCAAAAATGTTCAGACAGGCAAGGATGTAGTCATTGTCGGCGGAGGCTCAGTCGGTCTGGAAACAGCCCTGTTTCTGGCCGAGAAAGGAACCATTTCCCCCGAGCAAGTGTATTTTCTGACAATACATCAGGCCGAGACTCAGGAGACACTCAGAGAACTGGCGCTAAAAGGCGTCAAGACGGTCACGGTCATTGAGATGGCCAGAAGAATGGGGCAGGACATAGGGCCTTCAACTCGTTGGGTTATCATGAAAGAGCTTGATTTACGTGGAGTCAAGCTTGTGACTCAGGCCAAGATGAAGGAAATTAGCGACAATAGGATTGTTTACACCGACTCTGAGGGAAACGACGTTTCGATCGTAGCCGATTCCGTGGTTCTGGCTATGGGGTCAAGGCCCGAACAGTCATTGGCCAAGGCGCTTGAAGATAGCGGTGTCGAATTGCATGTGATAGGTGACGCAAAAAAATGCGGCCGCATCGGAAATGCCATCGACGATGGATTCGCTTTGGGGGCGTCTGTTTAGAATTATGGTTTTTTAAGTACGGCGAAGATGGATGTGGAACCAATCATCATAGCCTGTGGTCCATTTTGAGAGGCTCTGGGTGGTTCATTCTGAAAAACACCAGACGCCTCTTAATCATTTCACATTCTTCCCGGTGACACCTTTTGTCACGAATCCCGAGAAATGAAGTTTGTCAAATGAGCAGGAATCTATGCACTTTCCGCAGTTTACGCAAAGCAGATTGTCGGATTCCACGTATGGCGCAAGCCCCATCGGGCATGCCTGGATGCAGGATGTTTCCTTGCAGCAGGGCGCAGATTGATTCCTGGAGCTTGAGACAACAGCCATGGTTACGGGAAGTCTAAAAAGCGATATAACCGATCCTGTGGGGCAAAATGCCCTACACCATATTCTGGGCGCAAGAAAAAACTGAATCCCGAGCAGCGCCACGATGAATCCAAACTCCAATGAAACGACTCTCTCTTTAACTATTATCATGGCCTCAGTGCTCATAACTGCAGGGGCATTTATGTAGTTGAGAACCGGTATGCCCAAGGCCCCAGCCACCGCGGCGCCTGTAAGTAAAAAAGAAAAACGTATGAAATTCGCTCTGAAGGAAGACTGAACCAATAACGGGGTTGAGCTTGATTTACCCAAAAGAATCTTACGTGAAAGGTTTCTAAGCCAATCGACTCCTTCTGACACGAACAGGTAGGGACATAGCCATCCACACCACACCCGACCCAGTAGAAAAGCCATGAAGGCTGGAAATACAACTGAAGCCAGCAGTGGCAACGTGAATTCACCGGCGGCAAATATCGCCTGGAGGATCACCGAGGGATCGGCGACGCCCAAGCCGCCGAAGTTGATAGCATAAAAAGTTCCAGTAACAAAATATATCTCATAGATGTTCAAGAGCGGAACAACGAACATCAGACAAAAAACCAGGAGTTGAGCCAGTCTTCTGTAGGGCAGATACATTAGTCCCAATCTCCCTTGATCCTGGATTTTTCATACGGAAAATCAAATTTTGGCTCTTTTCCTGAACTATCGATCTTGTATTTCTGATCCAGCAGACTCTCTCCGCTCAAAGGCTTTTTCGATGTTTGAGACTCAACAGACTGACTCGAGTCAAAATGCGTCCTGGCCTTCCTGTAATAAAAACCCGCCTCATCAGTGCGTCCCATACCCGTCGGAAAAACATTTACGGCTCTTTTGGGTCTGGTCGGGCATCTCTCAACACAGATACCACACCCGACACAACCGTCCAGAATGACAGGGGAAAGATTGTTCTTCAAAGTGATGGCCTTGTCTTGCAAGGGGCAAACATTATAACAGGTGTTGCAAAGAGCCCCGATTCTCTCAAGTGATTCATCCGGAATCACGTCATGTTCCAGAAACAGGTGACTGTAACAAATCGATGGTTCAATCCTGGCCTTTCCCATCACTACCTTGGAGGGAGTTTTCAGGGTCTTGTCCAAAGCTCCGGTTGGGCACAGCCTGCAGCATGCCATGCACAGATAACACCCTTTGGATTCCGGAAACACATAGGGTGTTCCTATGGTAACTCCCCAGCCCGCTCTCTTGATCGAATTGTAGGGACACACCTCCATGCAGCGGTTGCAGCGAATGCAAAGAGCCATGAATCTTTGCTCATCTACAGCTCCGGGAGGCCGCAAAGTGTTTACAGAATAATTTTCAAAAAGGTTACTCTGTTTAGTGGAAAATATTCTTCTTAAAAATGCGATAAGATCTGAACTCACAGTTCTACTCATTCAATATAAAGAATTCCGGCAAGCAAAAAAAACTCCTCCGAAGCGCTGAGAAGTCAATGACTTAGTCGGCTGGACAGTTCTTTAGCGCTTCGATCTCTTCCTCAAAATTAATGTAAATATGTCCGATATCGATGATTTCCGGAATCTGGGATCTCAAATATTTACAAAAAGTTTCCAGTTCATCCTGGTTTTCTGCTTCAAAATTGACAATAAGTTCTGATCCGTTATCAGAAGCAACCTGAAATGTCACCGGTTTGAATTCTGTCAGCCTCCTCATGACGTGATCGGAATCGTTGGGACTAACAAATATGGCGCTTCCTGTGATAACCAATTAAAGAACCCTGATTTTTTTGTGTGCAGGCTGGAAAGGCCCTAAAAGGCCCGGAGGCGGTTCCAACCTGCAGGGAAAATGAATTCAGATTTTGACCGGAAAAGCGGCATTAACGTCATGAATCACCATCATGTCCGCTACATCCTTGGGATCTCCGAATCTCTCCATTTTTACGGCGCAAATCTTGAACTCCGGCTGTTTTGAACCGTCATCAAAGGCATCGATTGTGACCCTGTTGATCATTCTGTCCCAGTCCTGGTCGAACCATGGCACAAAGAGAATGCCCGGCAACGAGTTCTTGACTACCCGGGCCGGCAACACATTGAAGCCTCTTCTACTGGTGATTTTCACCATGTCTCCATTGCTTATTGCATAGGCTTCAGCGTCTTTTGGGTTGATCTCGATGAAAGCGTTTGGCTGTGACCTGGCAATTTCCGGGACGCGCATGGTCATGGTTCCTGAATGCCACTGCTCTATAGTGCGGCCTGTCGTAAGGAAGAAAGGATATTCCTTGTCAGGCGGCTCTTCCGGACCTTTATAAGGCCTCAGGAATACGTTGGCTTTGCCTTCATGTTGCTTGTCTCCATAAAAATAAACCATAGCGGTGGCAGGAACCTTAACAATTTCAGGCATGTTCATCAGCGGGTCGTGGCCCCTGACGTAACGCCGTGCCGTTCCGGGACTCTTTTCATTAGGACATGGCCATTGAAAGCCTTCCTCTGATTCGAGAAGACGAGCCCTGGTAATGCCGTAGAGAGTATGTTCAGTCAGTTTTACGCATTCCCGATAATCATCCCATGCCATTGCGTAAGCCGCTGTAGGATCATCAATATTCCATGGGATCAGTTTCTCAAAGCCCATCCTTTTAGCAATCTGCGCCGCAATCCACACATCGGATTTAGCCTCCCCGGGTGGCTCGACGCATTTAGTTGTCAACTGACTTCGACGTTCTGAACAACCGTATACACCGCCCTTTTCATAGATGAACGCCGCAGGTAATATGACATCCGCCAACTGGGTGGTTCTGGTGGGAAATATGTCAAGGACCACCAAAAACCCGTCCTTCATGCCTTTGAAATATTTTGGCGCATTCGGCAATGACTGGGCAGGGTTAGTTGTACAAACAAGCATACCCTTCAAAGGCTTGGACTGATCATTCTCAGCCCCGAGTTTTGCGAACATTTCCATGGTATGGAAACCAGGCTTGGGGTCAATGGAACCCGCAGGAATCTTCCACGACTTTTCGCAGTCGGCTCTTGCGACCGGATCGGTTATAGCGCGTGTCCCGGGCAGCAACTGGCAAAGAGACCCGGTTTCCCTCACACCACCACATGCGTTTGGTTGTCCTGTAATGGAAAAGGAATCAGCGCCTTCCTTGCAGATATTTCCCGAAATCAGATGAAGATTGTGAATGAGATTATTCGCCCAGACACCTCTGGTTCTCTGGTTGAGGCCC
>CAZGVM010000046.1:17825-18741 GCA_964528855.1 uncultured Desulfomonile sp.
AGGCCCATGGTCCACAAGCTCATGCTCGGTCCGTGCGCCCCAAAGAGTCTGGCGGCTTCTTTTATATTGGCTGCCGGGCATCTTGTAATTTTTTCCACGGCTTCAGGAGTAAACTGCTCGAGGAAATCCGAATAAGCCTTAAAATCGACGACCTGAGATCCGGTGTTGAACCTGCAGAGGTTATCTATATAAAACTTGTCGATCCATTCGTTCTTTACAAGTTCCCTGGCCATGCAATGAAAAACGGCCAGATCGGTGCCTGGGTCAGCAGGTAGCCACACGTCGGCAATCCTCGCTGTAGCCGTTAAACGCGGTTCGCACACAATAACCTTGACATTGTCAGGGTCTTTCATTTTATGTCGCGCTATACGTCTAAAAAGGATCGGATGGCATTCAGCGGTATTCGACCCCACAAGAAATAGCGTGCGTGCCTTCTCAATGTCAGCGTATGAACCGGCAGGTTCGTCGGTTCCAAATGTTGTAATGTAGCCTCCGACTGCGGAAGCCATGCATAGCCTTGGATTGCCCTCAACCATGTTGGATTTAAAGCCGCCCTTCCACAACTTGTTAAAAGTATAACTTTCTTCAGTCATGCACTGCCCGGATCCGTAGTAGGCGACCGAATCCTTGCCGTATTTCTGCTGCAGTTCCTTAAACTTGTCGGCTACCTTATTTAGAGCCTCATCCCAAGTCACCCGTTTGAACTTCCCGTCGTCACCTAAAACCATGGGGAATTTGAGACGGTCGGGATGATACATGCTGGTGTATCCCTTGAATCCCTTGACGCATAAAAAACCGAAGTTAGTAGCAGCCTTGGGGTTACCGCGCAGTCCCACAAGTTCACCTTTGCGGACTCCTGCGTAGATACCGCAACCGGTCCCGCAATCCGTCCTTTACTAACTCCGTTTTCGGAATG
>CAZGVM010000047.1:0-3141 GCA_964528855.1 uncultured Desulfomonile sp.
GAACCGATAATAGCGGTCATCATGGTCACCATAGGTCTGGGAAGCATTCTCAAAGGAATAACACATCTGGTCTGGTCACCGGAATATCGCTCATTTCCACAGATATTCCCCCCTCAACCGCTGGACCTGGGATTTGCCATCGTTCCCTCCGGACTTCTATGGGGCTTTATCTTCGCTCTGCTCTGCACTGCCATATTTACGTTCATCTTCAAGTTCACCCGAACTGGTCTTGCCATGCGGGCCACTGCCGCCAACCAGCAGGCTGCGTTATCCATGGGAATCAGCGTCAAGGGAGTTTTTGCGCTGTCCTGGAGTTTTGCCGCCATAACTGCCGCGGTTGGCGGAATCATCATAGGAAACATAAGCGGCATAAGCATACACTTGGGGCACATTGGGCTGAAGGTTCTGGCGGTTATCATCCTGGGCGGCCTTGATAGTATTGTCGGGGCTATAATCGGGGGGTTCATCATCGGAATACTTGAGAACCTGGCCGGTGTCTACCTTGATTCCATCGTGGGCGGAGGTGTCAAGGAAGTCGTTCCATTCGTGGTCCTGGTGGTCATAATGATGATTCGGCCATATGGCATGTTCGGCCGGCCCATAATCGAAAGAGTCTGATAAACCTGCTATAAATTCCAAAGGATTGGCAATGCGTTGCGGAGACTTCAAAGAGTCTTACTTAAAAGATGAGACTATTTTTCAGACTTATTGGGTCAAGTTCTGGCTGGTCTTGCTCATGGCGTTTCTTCTTGGGCTACCCATGATGGCAAACTCATACGTGCTGTATGTGGCCAATCTGATAGGATTTGCAATCATCGGCGCAGTAGGCCTGAATCTTTTGACAGGATTCACCGGACAGATATCTCTTGGCCATGCGGCATTCATAGGGGTCGGTGGATATGCGGCGGCGATCCTGGTTACCAAAGTCGGCCTGCCCTTCTGGTTGGCCATGCCTATGGCTGGTCTGGTTGCCGCAGCGGCTGGCATGGTCATTGGCATCCCGAGTCTCAGGGTAAAAGGTCTATATCTGGTCATAGCCACTTTAGCGGCCCAGTTTATCCTTGAATGGGTTTTTGTGCATTGGGAGTCAATGACTCACGGCATTAGAGGAATCAACGTCCCGGCCCCCAGCCTGGCCGGTTTCAAATTCGATACGGAACAGAAATTTTATTACATCACCTTACTCATGGTTATCTTGTCTGTCGCATTCGCCAGAAACCTGATCAGGACAAAATGGGGCCGAGCCTTTGTGGCCATTCGAGACAGGGATCTCGCCGCCGAAATAATGGGCATAAACCTGTTTAGATACAAACTGGTCGCTTTCGGTTTAAGTTCATTTTACGCTGGAATCGCCGGAGCGTTGTGGGTGGGTTTTATCAAAATTGTCACCCCAGAGCATTTCCCCTTTTCCCTATCAATTCAATATCTGGCAATGGTCATCGTCGGCGGTCTTGGCAGCGTTCTGGGCTCCATTTTCGGCGCAGTCTTCATGACACTGGTTCCTGAACTGCTGAATGTGCTCACAAGCTTCGCTAAAGCTTCCGTACCCGGTCTGGAACATGTGTTTCTACCCATGAAGGATGTAATATTCGGTTTACTTATAGTCTCTTTCCTGATTTTTGAACCCCACGGGTTGGCTGAAATCTGGCACAGGATCAAGAACTTTTTCAACTTGTGGCCATTCTCATATTAGTTACGTAAAAGAAACGACGAGGCTAAGTTTTTTTTCAGATGACATGTTGGAGTAGTCAGTCGTCGTCCTGAAGTTATTGGGCTCCGACACACTGATCTTTACTATGGAATCATTGAACTGCTCTTTGTATGAGCTACCAGCAAAAGATCCAAAGGAGACTGAAATGAAGAACGGACGTGTAGTGATCTGCTTTTCGCTTATCCTGGCGTTTGGCCTTATGATCGGGGCGTCTGTGGCCCAGGAGGAGATTAAGGTTGGGGCCGTGCAGCCAATAACAGGTCGTTTTGCGTTTGCCGGAGTGAACATCAACGCCGGGTTGGAGGACGCTCTGATGATGGCTAACGAACAAGGCGGGATCAACGGCAAGAAAATCAAGTACATCATGGAAGACGGACAATACCAGCTTGACGTCGGAACAGCGGCTTTTAAACGAATAATGGCGCGAGACAACCCTATTGTGATGTATGGCGAGAGCACCGGCCTTGGTAAAGCCATGGCTCCGGAAATCAAGGATCGCTACAAAATTCTATACAGCTCGACCTCATTCTCCAGCGAACTGGCGGACGCAGCCAATTTTCCGTCCATCTTTGTTCCCGGACCGACCTATTCAGATATGTTCGGAATATTGCTCAAATACATAGCGAAGGAAAAACCTGGAGCAAAAATCGCGTTCTTTTATAGTGACACCGAATTCGGCAAAGATCCCATTCCGTTCGGGCGTGAAATGTGCAAAAAGCTGAACCTTGAATTGGTGGCAGAAGAAGTGGCCCAGGTTGGCGCCATTGATGTCACCTCTCAGGTTTTGGACCTCAAACGAAAGAATCCCGATTTCGTCATTTTTCAGGGCTTCGTGGTCGAACCTGTGATCACAGTAATAAAGCAGTGCCGTGATTTCGGAATGAAGTGCCAGTTCATGGGTACATTCTGGGGAGCCTCCAAGATGATACTGGAAAATCTTGGGCCACTTGCGGAAGGTTACCTTGCAGTGAATCCGTACATGTACTGGTGGAATGACGATGTCCCTATGATCAAGAACATCAAGGAATACTCCGCAAAGAAATATCCGAATGTGACCTACAGGGACAACTCGTACATGCAGGGTTACATGACCGGCCTGATCTTCGTGGAATGCCTGAGAAGGGCAGACAAGGCCGGGGAGCTGAATTACGACGGTCTGGTTAAGGCGCTTCAATCACTCAAAGGCTTTGAGACAGGAGGTTTATCGGCGCCCTACACCAATGAGAACAACAAATTTCCCGTGGCTCGTGTATGGAAGGCCAATGTTTCCAAAAAAATACTCGAACCGGCTTCCGACTGGATAACTCTCGAAAAGGACAAATAGGCAGATATGGGACAAACCCTACCCCATCTCCTGGTTGAGAAGGCGCAAGGCACAGGTTCACAAAGAGCCGCTCCGCCACGGGGTCGCGCCCCAGGTTTTCGAGAAT
>CAZGVM010000047.1:3151-17502 GCA_964528855.1 uncultured Desulfomonile sp.
AGAGCCGCTCTAAGGGAAAAAGAGTTCGGAATCTGGCAGTCATTCACCTGGAATGATTACCTGGAAAATGTGCGGGATTTTTCGCTCGGACTCCTTTCCCTGGGCGTCGAGTCTTCAGACAAGATCGCCATTCTGGGGGATAATCGCCCGGAGTGGCTGTTTGCTGAATTAGCCGCCCAATCGCTCGGTTGCGCAACCGTCGGCATTTTCCCTGACAGCCACATCGATCAGGTTAAATACATCCTGGATCATTCCGATGCGGCCTTTCTCGTAGCGGAGGATCAGGAACAGACAGACAAGTTCTTGGAAATACGTGAAGAGTGCCCTAAAATAAGACGAATCATAGTCGATGACATGAAGGGGATGAGGTTTTACGACGACCCGATGTTGATCTCATTCAGTCATGTGCAGGAAATGGGAAGGGAACTCTCCAAAGCCCGGCCAAATCTATTTGGGGAGCGCTTGGGTCGCTTGACGGAAGAAACCGTTGCCCTCATCGCTTATACGTCGGGGACGACAGGGCTCCCCAAAGGGGCGATGCTGACGCACCGGAACATGATCAAAATGGCTGAGAACTTTGACCGGATTGATCCGGCATATGACACGGATAACCAGGTTTCTTTTTTGCCTCTTCCATGGGTGGGAGAGCAGATGACGGCCGTGTCGTGGCATCTGTTGAAAGGTTTCACCGTAAATTTTCCCGAGAAACCCGAGACGGTCGCTGACAATATTCGGGAGATCGGCCCCAATCTACTTTTTGCCCCACCACGTTTCTGGGAAAAAATCTGCTCGGAAACACAGGTTAGAATCCAGGACGCTGCGTGGATAAAGAGATTTTTTTACAGGATATGCATGCCGGTCGGGTATAAAGTGGCCGATTTGAGGCTTGCCAATAGCAGAGTCGGCCTGGGCCTCAGCCTGGTTGACAAGATTTGTTATTTTCTTGTTTTCCGATCACTCAAGAATTATCTCGGGCTTGGAGGCCTTAGAAATGTATATACCGGTGGCGCCGCCCTGGGCCCCGAAATTTTCAATCTGTTCCAGGCTCTTGGAGTAAACATCAAACAAATCTATGGACAGACCGAAACATCCGGCATTGCCGTTTCCCATCGCAATGGCGAAATCAAGCTTTCCACTGTGGGAAAGCCCATCCCGGGAATGGAAATAAAAATTTCCGATTCGGGAGAAATTCTCACCAAGGGACCTACAGTCTTTGCCGGCTATTACAAGAATGAGGATGCCACTTTAAAAACTATTGAAAACGGTTGGTTGAAAACTGGTGACCAGGGCATGATCGATGAGGATGGTCATCTGGTGATGATCGACCGAATGAAAGACGTCATGACTCTGACAGACGGCACAAAATTCTCCCCGCAACTCATAGAAAACAAACTCAAGTTCAGCATGTACATTTCGGAAGCCCTAGTGATTGGTCAAAACAGACCCTATGTAGCGGCTATGATCAACATGGACATGGGCAATGTAGGCAAGTGGTCCGAAAATCGTAAGATAAGTTACACCACGTACACAGATCTCTCTCAAAAGCCCGAAGTTTATGACCTGATCGCAAATGAGATCGCCCAGATCAACCAATCGCTTCCCAAACTGGCGCAAATCAGAAAGTTCGTCATGCTGCACAAAGAACTGGACGCTGATGACGATGAAATGACACGCACTCGGAAAATACGCAGATCATTTGTTGAACAGCGTTACCACCAGCTTGTCAGCGCTCTATACCAGGAAAATGAAACTCTGGAAGTAGAATCCGAGATAAAATACCGCGACGGCAAAGAATTCCGTATGCAAACCACCGTTCGGATAAAAGAAGCGCCTGACGCCACGGATCAGTGAGGCTGACAAATATATGACAAGCTTTTCAGACACTCACAAGGAAGACCGATTTCTCCTCGAAGCCAATGGGCTCTACCTTAAATTCGGTGGAGTTAACGTTCTGACCAATGTCTCTACCGGAGTAAAGCCCAACGAGATATTCGCAATCATTGGGCCCAACGGCGCAGGAAAAACCTGTCTGCTAAATTGTATCAACAGGTTTTATCATCCGTCTCAGGGCAGGATATCTTTCGACGGCGTCGATATCACATCCCTGAAATCTCACCAGATAGCGGCGCTTGGAATAGCCAGAACTTTCCAGAACGTGGAATTATTCCGGGGGATGAGTGTCATAGATAACATCAAGCTGGGCAGTCATGTTCACCTTGACACCGGTCTCATTTCAGCGGGTTTATACTTTGGGGCGGCTCGCAAAACCGAACTTGAGCTTCGCAAAGAAATCGAAGAGACCATCATTGATCTTCTCGAAATAGAACATATCCGCAAGAAAACTGTAGGAACCCTCCCTTACGGACTTCAGAAACGTGTAGAGCTTGCTCGGGCGCTGGCGATGAAACCTAGGGTTCTCCTGATGGACGAGCCGGTGACAGGAATGAACCTGGAAGAGACTGAAGACATGGCACGCTTCATACTGGACATTCATGATGAATGGGGTGTCACAATAGTTCTGATAGAGCATGACATGGGGGTCGTCATGGACATATCGGACCGTGTTTGCGTGCTCGATTTTGGGGTAAAAATCGCCGAAGGGATTCCTTCGGAAATTCGACATAATGACGAGGTCATCAAAGCCTATCTCGGCGAAAAAGATATAACCTATTCCAGACTTGGGGCCTGAAATTAAATGCAGCCTATGCTAGAAGCCAACAATGTAGAAGTAATATACAATCAGGTGATACTTGTGCTCAAGGGACTATCCCTGAAGGTTTACGAGGGACAGATAGTGACAGTGCTGGGCAACAACGGCGCCGGCAAGAGCACCACACTCAAGGCCATCTCAGGGCTCCTCAAATCTGAAAACGGCAAAGTAACCGATGGTTCCATAACATTCTTGGGTGAACGAATTGACAGAATAGACCCCGAAAAAATAGTAAGAAAGGGAATCTTCCAGGTGATGGAGGGACGAAAGGCCTTCGAGGACCTAACGGTAGAGGAAAACCTCCTGGTTGGAGCACATACCATCCACAACAGGAAGCAGATAAAACAGGACCTGGAAATGGTCTACAACTACTTCCCCAGACTTCTTCAGCGGCGCAGTTTTCTCTCCGGCTACATCAGCGGAGGGGAACAACAGATGATGGTAATTGGAAGGGGGTTGATGGCTCATCCCAAACTCATGCTGCTCGATGAACCGTCAATGGGACTGAGCCCTATGCTTGTGGGTGAAATCTTCGATATCATTCAGCAAATAAACAGGGAAGAAAAGGTCACCATCCTGCTGGTGGAACAAAACGCCAGAATGGCCCTAAGCATAGCTGACCACGGGTATGTCATGGAAAACGGAAGAATAGTCCTAGACGACAAAGTAGAAAAACTTCGCGAAAATGAGGATATCAAGGAATTCTACCTGGGGCTCACCGAAAAGGGTAAACAAAAGAGTTACCGCGACGTCAAGCATTATAAAAGAAGAAAGAGATGGCTAACCTAAACCGGTGCGTAAAAATGAAATTCTGTTCTGTCCGTAAGAATTTCTTGGGACTCAATAAAATTTACTTGTTCGCAATTTTTTTTCTTACATATACCGTCTTGAGAACGCGACACACCACATCACCCTGCTCGTCGGTCACATCCACGTCGATGTCCGGTAAATACGTTTTCCCGTCGGAAGTTTTCCCCATGATTTCAGAGACCAGATCGTCATTGATGAGAAACCTCGCTTTTACAAGACCTTTTCCCGGTTTCACGAAATCTATGGTCGCAGATTTGTCCCACACGATGTAATCCTTGCCAAGAATCTGTATGAGCATCAGCATGTAAAATGGATCAACCATTGCGTAAAGAGAGCCACCGAAATGACAGTTGACATAATTTCGGTTGTAAAACCTTTTCCTCATTTGAACTACAAGTTCCCTGAAGTCAGAAGAAACGGTCTTGACCGTTATTCCGGTTGCCCAGTAAGGTGGATATGAGTTCAGCATCAATTTGAACAAACGACTGTTCATCAACTTTGAATTCGACTCCTCTCAACCAGTCGGAAAGACTTACGGTTTCTTGACTTTGTTAAGAACCGCGACGAACTCATGAGGATTGATGGGTTTGGGAAGATAGGCGTCACACCCTGCCCCTATTGCCTTCTTCTCATCTATTCTCATTGCGTTAGCCGTGACTGCTATTACCGGTATTGATCTGGTATCACGATTACTTTTTAATAATCTGGTGGCTTCCAGCCCATCCATTCCCGGCAAGGATATGTCCATGAGGATGACATCAGGCAGCGCGTTAATTGCGGTGTCCATGGCATCCTCAGCCGTTGCCGCAATAAGACTCCGATAGCCCTCGCGCTCGAGAAGATCGACCATGAGTTTGAGATTTGAAGAATTATCCTCAATCACCAGGGCCACCATAGGCCTGCCTGCGCCTTTGACAGAGCAACCGGGCATTTCCCGGACGGAATCAACCTGCTCCTGCGGATCACTGAAACATCCAGGATTGTGAATGGGAGAACTCATGACTATTGGAATGATGAAGGTCAGCGTGGCTCCGCGCCCCACACCGTCACTGGAAGCGAAAATTTCTCCACCATGAAGCTCTACCAGCCTTTTGGTCAATGCCAGACCAAGTCCAGTTCCGGCAATCTGTTTGCTGTAAGACGCATCAACCTGTTCGAAAACGTCAAAGATCCTGTCCAGGTCCTGGACCTTTATACCTATGCCGGAATCGATGATAGAAACAGACATTCTGTCGTCAAGATTTCTTGCAACCAACTTGACTTGTCCACCGTCAGGGGTGAATTTTACCGCATTGGTCAGCAGGTTGAACATTATCTGTTTGAGTTTGATTTCATCAGCCCTGATCATGACCCCCATCAAGCCTTCATCAATGTCCAACTCTAGAGTCTGGCTGTGCTTTATCGATCGCTCCTTAACCATAGGCATGCTGTTCTTGAGAAGATCCGATATGTTTACATCAGTCAGCTTTAGGATCTGTGAACCGGATTCGGTTTTGGCCAGATCAAGGATATCCTTTATAAGGGCCAGCAAATGAGAGCCAGCGTTGTATATCTCACGAACGTAAGTATGCTGGCGTTCATTGAGTTTTCCAAAATGCTGATCGGACAATAGTTCTGCGAATCCGATTATGGCAGTGAGAGGAGTTCTCAACTCATGACTCATATTTGTGAGGAAACCGCTCTTGGCGGCTTTTGCCTCATGGGCTACCTGGACAAGGTTTGCCACATCCTTTTCGCGTTCCATTTTTAAGCGATCAAGTTCGGCGTTTAGCCTGGCCACTTCTTCTCGTAATCTGGTCTCATTATTATTCATGGATGCATTCGCCTACGAGGAGGTTGAACAAGTAACAGCATAACCTCAGTGTTGAGCTGCTCGACATCTTACTGGATAAAAACTTAATATTATTTGAAATTAAACGTATTCCAGCATTATTTCAAGAAAAATTCATGATTTGAAAAATTTTAAAAACTAGTTGTTGACTGTGATTCATTAATACCTTAAATTTTGTTTTACAAGGTTAAGTGGATGAGTTCAAACGTCTTAGTACTGATGAGGTGCCTTGTCCTTGTAAATTGCATTTTGGAGGAGGGCTGACGCAAGGAGCCTGACAGTCTGATGCGCCTAACTCTTCCCGCCCAATTTTTGTTTTTTCGATTAAAGCTCGCTTAATATTATTCACCCCACACACTGTAAATTTACGATGGCGCTGTAATTTCTTTTTTGCCTGACGATGGGAATTCCATGGACAAAAATGCGGCAGTTGGCAAGCGAATCCTGGTAGTCGATGATGAACCGAGAAATGTAGCCCTATTGACGGGACTTCTGGAATCATTCGGTTATGATTTCGTAGCGGCGTCCAATCCTTTGGAAGCACTCGAGAAACTCGACGGAACTATTGATGTGGCCTTACTGGATGTTCTCATGCCCGGAATGAACGGGCTGGAGTTGTGCAAGCATATACGAACGCTGCCCGATTACCGTGATTTGCCCATCATCATGGCGACAGTCCTCGACAGCAAAGAGGACAGGATCAAAGCAGTTGAAGCAGGGGCCAACGACTTCATTTCCAAGCCTGTGGACAAGACAGAGCTTAAAGTCAGAATTGCCGGCATACTGAGAGTGAAAGAGGCGCAGGATCAAATAAAGCGTCATGCCAACGAGCTTGAAGTATTTGTTGAAAAACGCACAGCCGAGCTTCGGCGCAGCGAGGAACTCTTCAGGACAATTTTTGAAGCGTCTGGAGACTGCATTTTTGTGAAAGACACCTCATGCCGTTATTCTCACGTAAACCCCGCGATGCTCAAGCTCATGAATCTCCCGCTCGAGTCTGTTCTGGGCAAGAGTGATGACGAAATATTCGGCCAAGGATATTCGGACGGAATTAAAGCTCAGGAAAGCAGGGTTCTTCAAGGACAAATCATAGAATCCGAGCATACTGTCAGTTGGATGGGGGTAAAAAGGGGAATAAGTCTCTCAAGGTTTCCCCTCAATAACGGAGTCGGCGAAATAGTGGGGCTTTGTGGAATAGCCCGTGATATTACTGACTTCAGACGAACATCAGGCGAACCGCACTCGCTTGCGTCCAGATACGAATCGCCTGCAATGCAAAAGACCCTGGATGAAACCAGACTCGCCGCAAGAACGGAAGCAATTGTGCTGCTCTTGGGCGAGAACGGCAGCGGCAAAGACTATATTGCACGTTATCTGCATGATCATTCTCTACGCTCCAATGGTCCGTTCTTCAACATCAACTGCGCTGCATTGAGTACGGAACTGGCTGAGTCGGAACTTTTTGGTCACGAATCCGGCGCTTTCACCGGGGCCAGGGCTCGTAAGAGGGGATTGGTGGAATTGGCGGAAGGCGGAACTTTACTCTTGAATGAAGTAGGAGAACTCGCCCCGCAATTGCAGGCCAAGCTTTTGACCTTCCTGGATTCCAAGACATTTACCAGAGTCGGCGGGGAACGAGTGCTGACTGTCGATGTAAGATTGGTAGCCGCCACCAACAGAGACCTGGAATCCGATGTAATCTCGGGAAAATTCAGGCGTGATTTGTTTTACAGGTTGAATGTGTTCACTATTCATGTGCCTCCTCTCAGAATGAGGAGCGAAGACATGCCAATCCTCATCAATGATCTTTTTGTGCAACTAATTGAAAAGATGGGTCTTGCCACTATTCCACCAATAGACCCGGAAGTTTACCAGATACTTCAGGCCTATGATTGGCCCGGAAATGTACGGGAACTCAGGAACATCCTTGAGCGAGCGTTGATACTGAGCGCCGGTCAAAAAATCAGCGCCAGGCACATATCCATTGGCGCCAAGAGGCAATCAGGCGCTATAAGATTTGATGACCATGTTCAGAACCCTGATGAACAGTTTGGCGGCTCCATGCCGGAAGTTCTTGAGAACATAAAGAGAGACCTGATCATCAAGGCATTGCGTCAGAGTGGAGGGAGCGTCACGGTGGCCGCATCAAACCTGGGTATTACTCGCGAATCTCTCAAACACCACATACGGGCTCTTGGAATAAAATCTGAAAAATAATCCACTTCCACATTTTTTACATTATTCCACCGATTTGGATTGCTTTGCGAATGATGGGCCCGGATACTCATAAAATCCACGGGAAGCCTTAACCCCTAGTCTGCCTTCATCTATATATTTTTTCAGGAATTCGGCGTTTGCTATTGACTGGCTATCCTTTGTTTTTTCTGCCCAGTATTTCGTTATCGTGTAAACCGTGGCCAAACCCACCTGGTCCATTATTCCAAAAGGGCCGATCGGTGTGTGCATCACTCCCATCCATGCCCTGTCAATGTCTTCGACCGTGGCCACCCCATTTGTGGCCAGTCCTAATGCCGATGAGAAGAGACTTGACAGCATCGAGTTGAAAACGTACCCGTGATTCTCACGTTTCAGAGTTATTACCTGCTGCCCCAGATTTTTGGCAAAATCTTCAACTACTCGAACAACTTCATCCGATGTTCCCGGATGAGGCATGACATCTACAACAGTTGTGGTGGTGACATTGTGAAAATGAAGAGCCAGGAACCTGTCCGGTCTTCCTGTCTTTTGCGCAATCGTGGAAGGAATCAGTGTAGAGGTATTGGTAGTAAAGATGGTCCGTTCCGGACACAATTCGTTGAACCGGGCAAAGACTGTGCCCTTCAAGTCCGGATCTTCCGGTAAAGATTCACTGACCAGATCGCATTCCCAAGCCGCTTCCGCAGGATCAACAGATGTGAATATCAACCTTGAGGAATTCTCCATCTGTTCCTCTGTGACCAAGCCATGTTTTAGGAAACGATCCATTATGTTCCGAATACCTGTTCTGGCGGCCTCAAGAATTTCATCGTTAATGTCGTAGAGCATTACCCTGTGACCGTGAATGGCGCACAACGCCCCAATTTGACGCCCCATCGTTCCAGAGCCCAATATCAGCACCTTGTTTATTTCCGAAGCTTTCACCTTGAGATTTCTCCTATCAATTCGCCAATTGCCAATCCGTTGTATTTTTATCTAGAGCGCTAAGCCGCCGCTCACCTGAGATGCGGCGTTCTCGAGCGCATGAACCGCTGCTATCAATGACTTGAACCGTGGATCCCGGGTCTGGCCATGAAAATAACGGTAGTAAATCTGTTGCGCTATTACTGCAAGTCTGAAGAGACCGAAACAGTAGTAGAAACTGAAGTCGTCCAGCTTGACGCCAGACTTTTCAACGTACCTTGAAACAAGTTCTGAGCGGGTCAACGCCCCCGGAAGATTAGTCGGAAGAGTTCTGATGGCCAGTAGCCCTTCTGAATCATCCGCTTGCACCCAGTATGCCAGAGAACACCCCAAATCCATCAACGGATCGCCAATTGTCGCCATCTCCCAATCCAGCACCCCGATTATCTTCAAGTCGTTCGACGGATCAAGCACAACGTTATCGAATTTATAATCGTTGTGGATTAAAGCCGGCTTTTGTGAGTCCTGAGGCATCGATTGAGCAAGCCATGCCATGACACTTTCAAAAAGAGGAGCGTCAGGAGTTCTTGCAGCCCTGTATCGTTCGGACCATCCCTCCACCTGGCGCCGGACATAACCGTCGGGCTTGCCAAGAGACTCAAGACCTATGGAAGAGTAATCAACACTGTGTAACTGATGGTGGACATCCAGTAGATTCTCACAAAGTGATTTCATGCGTTCCCCGGACAGGTTGAAGCCCTTTGGTGGATCCTTACGCAGAATTATTCCTCTTATTCGCTCCATCACATAAAACGGAGAGCCGATGATCGACTCATCCTCAGTATATGCCAGTGGCCGGGGACTATATGGAAATGTGGCCTCCAGCGCTTTCATTATCCTGTATTCACGTCCCATGTCATGGGCAGTCCTGGCTTTGCGTCCGAAAGGAGGTCTTCGGAGCACCAGTTCGCTGTCTGACATTCGCAACAAATATGTGAGATTCGAATAACCGCTAGGGAATTGTTCAATGACTATTGGGCCTCTCAACCCCTCGACGTTTTCCGTCAGAAACGCTTCAATACGGGCTACATCCAGTTCTTCCCCTTCACGCACACGCGAAGGATTGTCATTGATATCCATAAAATACTCCTAAGTTTCGACATCAACAAACAGATACGACTCAACAAACTCGATCAGGAACTCGCCGTATTTTTCGACTGTGACTTTTCTGCGAGAATACTTCCATCTCTTGATGTACCAGTCCTGAAGCAGCGACTTTATGGCTGCTCCAGCCAGGTATGCCTCCAGACTCCTGAAAATTCCTCTGGATTGACCTTCTATTATTATATCGACGATAATTTTTTCTGTAAAAAGTTCGGCGTCCAGCGACTTTTGAAATTCATCCCTGGGGAAATTTCTGGTCTCCATGTATGAAAGGTAAAACCACTGTTGCATGAGTTCACTGCAATAAAGATGGGCCTGAATGGCGCGCCGCAGCCGGATCCTTGGATCATCATAGCCTTCGATGTGGCTCTGAAGGACTCTTAAAACAACCGATCTCCCCTGTGCCTGAATCAGTCTCAGCAAATCGTCCTTGCTCGCGAAATATGAATACATGGCTCCCATGCTCATACCCGATTCACGACTGAGGTCCCTGAGACTCATCGCTGAAAAACCCATTCTGTTGCAGAGCTTAAGCGCCGCTTCCATTATCCTGGCGAGGTTCCTCACAGCGGTTTCCTCCTTCAGGATTTTGATGCTGTCCCGGTTTTGGACAAAAAGCTCCCGGCAGATCTCGGACATTGTCAGATTGACATCACGTCTGAACTCGGCAAACCCGATATCTCCATCCATTTAGCGGATGTTCCTTCCAGAGTAATCTTTGAGTATCTTCTTCGCCACCGCCACCTTGTGAACCTCATCAGTCCCGTCATAAATCCTTGCGGCCCTCTCATGTCTGTAGAACCAGGCTATAATAGTGTCATCCGTCATACCTAGCCCGCCATGAACCTGAAGCGCACGGTCCAGAACCTTCTGCATGACATTGGCTACGAAGAATTTAATGAACGAAATGTCATAACGAGCCGCTTTGGGACCCAGCTTTTCTATCTTCCAGGCCGCCTGGAGAGTCATAAGCCTGGCTGCCTGAATTTCGGCAGCGCTCTCTGCTATCCAGGACTGAACAATCTGCCGTGTCCCGAGTGTTTTACCATCCGGGGTTATCATTCTTTTTGATGCCCTGGAGCACATCAGATCGAAAGCCCGATTGCAGACACCGATCCAGCGCATGCAATGATGAATTCTCCCGGGACCAAGGCGCTCCTGCGCCATCACGAACCCTTGACCTTCCGCTCCAAGAAGATTGCTCTGCGGCACACGACAGGACTGGAACAGAATCTCGGCGTGCGATGCCCAATCATCCCCCTCATGCCCCATGACCATAATATTGCGCACCAGATTGAAGCCTCTGGTGTCCGTTGGGACCATGATCATGCTCGCCCTAAGGTGTGGCGGAGCTTCAGGATTGGTAACAGCCATGACAATGGAGAATGCCGCTCCATCGGCTGCGGTTGAATACCATTTTTGACCATTGATGACATAATCATCTCCGTCCTTGACGGCAGTGGTCTCAAGCATGACGGGATTGGAGCCAGGCGTCTCAACCTCGGTCATCGAAAAACAGCTACGAATTTTCCCATCGACCAACGGCCTTAAATACTGCTCTTTTTGCTCTTCACTACCGTGAAGGTGAAGTATTTCTATATTTCCGGCGTCAGGAGCCTGACAATTGAATACATAATGCCCGAGAGGAGACCTTCCCAACGCCTCCGAGACCATTCCGAATTCCACAAGATCCAGCCCCATTCCACCATACTCTTTGGGATGATTCGGAGCCCACAATTCCATTCTCTTGACCATTTCACGTTTTTCAGCAAGGACGGGGAGCATTTCCCTAAACGGAGCACGATGAAGCTCAGGCTCCAACGATATGATCTCCCTGTCCATGAACTCATCGATCATTTGGGTAATGATCCTGATCTTCTCCGGTATCTCAAAATCCATGATATCAGTCCTTTCAGAAACTCGCCTAATACCAGGTAATAAGCGATGGATCCCGCTCAAGCTTCAAATGGTCGATTGCATTGAAACCGGCGAGTGTGATTCTGTGATCATCAAACACGTATCTTGTAACCGAGGTGTTTATAATCTGCCGGTTGAGACGGATTGCGTCAGCAGACGATATGGCTACAATATTCGCCATCGATGCGGCGATCGCCCCACCGGAAGTGAAAACAGCTACTACGCCTGCCCTACCCTGCGAGATGCGAATTTTCTCCATGGCGTCCCCAACTCGCTTCTTCAGATCCTCAAAGCTTTCAATATTGCCAAAATCAAGCGAGTTGCTGACCCAGGCTCGCATTGCAGTATTAAACACTTTACGGAACGCTTCCGGGTCCTCGTATATTTTTGGAAGAAACTCCGCCAGAGACGGATTAGCCTTGACTGTCGCCATGATTATGGCTTTGGCGTTGTACTCCCTGAATTCTTCAACTATTTCAAGTTCGGGAATATCAATACCTTCAGAACCGTATACCTGCTGAAAAGCCGAAGCCGTGGCTTTGTGCCTTTCAAGCGGACCAGATATCAGTCGGTTGGGAGTAAAGCCTATTGATTTCAGATGGGTGGCCAGAATTTGTGACTGAAGCCTCCCCAGTTCCGAAAGTCTGTCGTAATTATCGGATCCGAAGGACGCCTGACCATGACGAATAAGATATATTTCTCCCATAAGCTGGACGATATAACTTAAACAGGATTCTGTCCACATATTTTTAGAGCGAACGCTCGTTTTATTGGTGTTGCTTTTTGGTCATCATCCGGTTAAACTGCCTTTCAGTTACGAGGTTTATTTTTCATGCGAATTGTTGTTTGCTTAAAGCGTTCATTCCCTTCAGATCAATCCGTAGTGATTGGTGAATCAGGACTCTGGATAGTTAAGAACACGGACTCCAATCTTCCCGCTCTTGGCCGATACGATGAATTGGCCGTTGAACAGGCTTTATCGATCAAGGATAAAAAGGAGAAAACAACGGTTGAAGTGATCACCGTTGGGCCTACCAGGGACTCGGCGATACTTCGTCGGGCCATGGGCATGGGCGCAGATTCAGGAATTCATGTCATAACTAATGATGAGGGTTACATAAGCCCAAAAATAACTGCCCATAGACTGGCTCAAGTCATTGGGCCAAGGCGATACGACCTGATCATGGCCGGCGCCATGTCGGATGACATGGCTCAGGGGCTTGTGGGGCCAATGTTGGCAGAGATGCTCGGAGTGCGCTGCGTCACATCCACCGCAGACGTCTGGTTGAACAGTCACGAAACCATTGTGGTCAAACGTGATATAGAAGGCGCCACGAGACAGGCGTTAGAGATTGATTTACCCGCTCTTGTCACCGTCCAAAGCTGTTCAGGCAAGCCACGTTACCCTTCCCTGTCAAACATTATGCGCGCGAACAGCCAGGGCCTGGAAACGGTTGACCATGGCGCATTGCTGGAAAACCTCACCGCAGAGGCGCTAGTCAAGCTTGTGTGTCCTCAAAGGAACCGTTCGGTAAAATTTCTCCAGGGCATGTCAATTGACAAAGCAAATGAGCTTGTCTCCATACTTAGGAGCAGGGGCCTGTTGTCATAGGCGGATCAAATGGACAATCTTGTTGCGACAATCATTGAACACAGTCATGGTCGAATAGCGTCAGTCAGTTACGAGGTGGCCGCTGCTGCCGTCAAACTAGCTGGAATTATCGGATCAGAAATAGTCTGCATTGCAATTGGCGAAGATTCAATCCAAATAGCTACCGATTTTGCCAAGAGCTCGGGCCTTTCCTGCATGACCGTTAACGTTCCAGGGTTGACCTCATATAACAGTGACGCATACAAGCTGGCGACGTCTCACGCAGTCAACACCATTGGGGCCAAATGGGTGTTTGTGGCTGGGACCACACAGGGACTGGACTTCGCTCCAGGAGTGGCGGTGAGGATGGGAGGCGCATGCCTGTCCAATGTTCAGGCCATAATCCCGACAGAATCTGGGCCTGTTTTCATTCGACCTTTGCTTGGAGGAAAGGTCCTGGCCGAATTGAGCGTCCAGGAACCTGCTGTCATAATCACTCTACCAGGGAGCTTCAGGTATGACCAAATTCCTGTTGATCGGAAACCCGAGGTGACATTGACAAATATGGACTGGATTCCGTCAGGATTTCGGACATTGGATGAAAGTGAAGGGGAACAGTCTGATTCGGCATTGACGGAGGCATCGGTGGTCGTTTGCGCCGGCCGGGGCATTCTTAAACCGGAAAACCTGGAACGAATAAGAATTATGGCCGAACTTTTCTCAAGATCAGCAGTAGCGGGTTCAAGGCCGATATGTGAAGATGGTTGGCTACCCTACCGATTTCAGATCGGCCAAACTGGTTCTACGGTGACCCCAGATCTCTATATTGCCTGTGGAATATCAGGAGCCCAACAGCACCTGGCCGGAATGCGCGGCTCCAGGTTCGTGGTTGCCATCAACACAGATCCGGGGGCCCCCATTTTTCACGAAGCTGACATCGGAATTGTTGAGGATGTTGAATTATTTCTTGACTGTTTCAATGAAATTATATTGAAAGATCGGTCTGGCGCCTGATAGGATTAGAGAGAGCTGACCGTCGGATCGAAAATGACCAAGACCCGAGAAGACATGTCAGGATAAGATACTGTCATTGATTTGTCTGAATCTAATGCGACCACCAGATGGCATTCCTATGAAATTTGATCATGCAGGGTTCTTTCATGGATCAGCCCAAAACTCGCTGAAGTAGACCTGAGTTTCCTCAGTTT
>CAZGVM010000047.1:17512-18725 GCA_964528855.1 uncultured Desulfomonile sp.
CCAAAGAATTATTGCTAAGTTGCCTGGGGGTTTACAATCCTGATAGTAGGATATCCAGGTTTAACAAACTTGGGGATGACGACTGGAATTCCCTTTTGGAGCTTGCAGCTAAATTTAATGTAGCTCCCGACTTGTATTCGTCACTGGCGCCCTTTTGGCCTGTGATTCGCATTCCTCCACAAGTCAAACTGGCCTTGAGAAATTCATACCACCGTTCAGCAGCCCGGAATATGCGGGTCTATCAGCAATTGTCAAAATTGCTGGTGATGCTCAACGCCGAAGAAATCCCTGTGATTCTTTTAAAGGGGGCGCATCTCGCTGATCTGGTTTACGGCAATATAGCATTGAGACCCATGGGAGACATAGATATCCTTGTTAGGAAGGGAGATCTGTCCAGGACCGGCTCATTACTCATCAAGCAAGGCTATGAATCCTCCCGGGAAGATGTTGCTCGCTCCTTGGAACACCTGCCACCCTTCAGAAAGAAGGGTTTACTGGATGTAGAGATTCACTTCAACATTGCAGCGCCTCCCATCTCAGATCATTTCGCCACAGAAGAATTGTGGGAGCGTGCCAGAAATGAACAGGTTAAGGGCGTGCCTGTATTGACCCTATGCCCTGAAGATCTATTGCTTCACCTTTGTCTGCATACTACCATTCATCACTGTTTTGATAACGGGATTCGACCTTTCCTGGATATCCACCGCACTCTGGATCATTATGGCCAGGCGCTTGATAATGCGGCCGTGATAGAGAGGAGCAAACGATGGGAGGTCTCCAAGAGTCTCTATGTGATGCTGAGACTGACCAGTAGATTCCTTGGGACTACCATTCAGGCATGGAACTTGGAGAAAATTGCTCCTGAAAACCTTGATTTTGATGTTATTGAGGCTGCAGAGAGACTGGTTTTTGATCAGGGGCCTCCTGTCTCATTTCACGTTGCAAGACTGTTTGCTCCTGGCTCATGGCAAAACAAATTCAGAGTATTGATGAGTAGGGCTTTTCCCCCACCAGAAGCGATGGCCGTGTCGGATTCAGATGGAATAAACAGGCTATCCATCTTAAACCTTTATTATTTTCGTCTAAAAGGTGTTATTTCAAGGCATTGGAAATCCATATTGTCGGCATTGTTGAACCGGAAAGAAACTTCAGAGGCTTTAGAAGCGCAGATTGGCAGGAACAGGTTGAAGGACTGGTTTGAGAATGGATGAAT
>CAZGVM010000048.1:0-18650 GCA_964528855.1 uncultured Desulfomonile sp.
TGGAAATTTGAAATCATCCGGAAACGCAAAGGTCGCGGTAAGCCGAAGAGCCTAACCCGGAAGTAAGAACAAACTATACTGCTGAAATTGCAAAGCAGTAGGATTCTAAATATTGTTGGTAAAGGTAAACGCAATTTCCACAATGGTTAGTAGAAAAAAGAAGACCGTCTCCGGGAAAGTATCAAGGGGGGGGAGTCATGATACAAATAGAAGACGGCCTCACGATTATAGATTAGCGTTGGGAGCCAAAAATGTCAACTCGTATATACAAAAAACTTGTTCGGATTCATTTTGATGGTTTGGTCAGAAATGATAACATTTTAAGTAATTAGTACACCACGACTTTAATTTGCTCAGGCTGTTAAGAGGTTCAGTTGAGATGTGGGTGACTTTGTTGTAATGTTGATAAATTATGCAAAACTTGTAGTTGGTTGCGGGGATAATCAAGGTCGAGGTAATTGAAACAGACAGGAGTTTCACATCAGTACGGAGTAATCATGTCCAAAAAGTATTCGATAGCTGTGATTGGTGGTGATGGAACGGGTCCGGAAGTTATTCGGGAGGGCATCAAAGTTTTGGAAGTCGTGTCCCGGAAATTCAGCTTTGGCATGGATTTTCATCATTATGACCTGGGTGGGGAAAGGTATCTCAAAACCGGAGAGATTCTGCCTGAATCGGTATTGGCAGAATTCAGGGATCATGACGCCATATATTTGGGGGCCATCGGCCATCCGGATGTTACACCGGGCATTCTCGAAAAGGGAATACTCTTGAGAATGCGTTTCGAATTGGATCAGTACGTGAACTTGAGACCGGTTAAACTATATCCTAACGTAGAGACGCCCATTAAAAACAAGTCTCCCGAAGACATTGATTTTGTTGTGGTCAGAGAAAACACTGAGGGCTTTTATGTGGGTTCAGGGGGATTTTTCAAGAAAAACACCGCTGATGAGATAGCAATTCAGGAATCGATAAACACTCGTAAGGGCGTAGAGAGACTTTTGAGATATTCATTTGAACTTGCCCGAAGTCGTGGAGGCAGGAAAAAACTCACATTATGTGGTAAGACCAACGTGTTGACCTACGCGTGGGACCTGTGGATGAGAACATTCAGGGAATTATCGTCCGAATATTCGGATGTTGAGACTGATTACGCACATGTTGACGCAATATGCATGTGGTTTGTAAAAAACCCCGAATGGTTTGATGTCATAGCCACTGATAACATGTTTGGTGATATAATAACGGACCTTGGCGCCATGATACAGGGTGGAATGGGTATCGCAGCGGGTGGAAACATCAACCCGCAGGGGGTTTCCATGTTTGAGCCCATAGGAGGTTCAGCCCCCAAATACACGGGCAAGAATGTTATAAATCCATTAGCATGTATTCTGGCCGGCTCACTCATGCTTGAGAGCCTGGGAGAGACTGAAGCGTCAAAGCTGATGGAGAGTTCCGTTTCAAAAACTCTCGAAAGAGACATCAAGAGGCTGGAGGCAGGCCACATGGGCCATAGCACGACCGAAGTCGGAGATCTGGTCTGTGCAAAAATAGCATAATCTTCAAAACCCGGCCTGTGATTGAACAGGAATGTTTTTAGGAAGCTACTCAGGCGTGTCACCAAAGTGACTGTCACTAGCGCTTGTGGTGATGCGCCGAGTTTAGAAACTATATGGAGAATACACAGAAATCAAAGCTCAGATTGCTTCCATTTGGGGGGTTGGGCGAGATCGGCCTGAACATGATGGTGGTGGCCTGGGGTAAAGACGCCTTTATAGTAGATTGCGGCCTGATGTTCCCGGATGATTCCATGCCTGGAGTCGATTTCGTCATACCGGATCTTGACTGGCTGCTGGAATTCGAATGGAACATTCTCGGTGTAGTTCTTACCCATGCCCATGAGGATCACATAGGGGCTCTGCCTTTTGTTCTCAAAAAAATATCCACTCCCGTGTATGCCACAGCGCTCACGATGGGTTTTGTCGAGCACAAACTCCTGGAATACGAACTCCTGGAGAATACAATCAGGCGTGTAATAGACCCTGAAGAACCTATAATATTGGGACCGTTCAAAATAGACTGCCTCAGGATGTGTCATTCGGTTCCCGACGCAATAGGCCTGGCTGTCGAGACTCCGTTAGGGACTATAATCCATACCGGCGACTTTAAAATGGATCCCGCCCCTGTTGATGGCAGAATGTGTGATGTGGAGAAGATCGCCTTTTTGGGACATAAAGGTGTTCTCGCTCTATTATCAGATAGCACGAATGTGGAAAATCGTGGCGTTACGAGATCCGAGAGCATAATCAGGCCTGCTTTCGAGCAGATTTTCAAAGCCTCGATGGGCCGAATTCTGATAGCCACGTTTTCATCCAATATACACAGAATTCAACAAGCCTTACTTCTGTCTCATCTTTTCAGTCGAAAGGTCGCCTTAGTGGGCCGATCGATGGTTTCCAACGTAAAAATAGCTTCTGAGCTTGGATATCTTGCCATACCAACGGACACCATCGTGGACATAAAGGAAATATATGACATTCCTGACGAGCGTCTGACCATTTTGTCCACTGGTTCACAGGGAGAGCCAATGTCCGCCCTGGCTTTGATGGCAAGTTCGCGTCACAAGTACCTCAAGATCAAACAAGGCGACACAATAATATTTTCCTCCAGATTCATTCCAGGAAATGAAAAAGCCATCAACCAGCTAATAAACGGGTTTTGCAGGCTTGGGGCCGAGGTGATGTATGAAAAGGTCGCTGATGTTCACGTGTCGGGTCATGCTGGTGAAAAAGAATTGAGGGCTCTGCTTAACCTTGCCAAGCCTCAAAACTTTATTCCAATCCACGGGGAATTCCGCCATCTCCAACGTCATGCGCGTATAGCGGTTGAGGAGGGTGTTTCACCAGAGCGCGTTATGGTTGTTCAGAATGGTGATCTCGTACAAGTTTCCAAAGATGGCCTCGAGCTAGAGGCGGTTTTTGACATTGGTCGTGTTTTCGTCCACGGCAAGGGCGTAGGAGACATAGGTCATGACGTTCTTCGTGAACGTCGCACTCTGTCGGAAGTAGGAATTGTGATAGCTACGCTGGTCATTTCCCAAGAGACAGGAATGCTATTAAAGGAGCCACAACTTTATTCCCGAGGCGTGACTTTTCAGGATGTAGAGACTGAGTTGCTCGATGGGGCGAAACAGGCGGTGATGAAAAGACTGGCGGACCTGAATCCCCAAACCTTGGACGACTGGGAAAAATTCAGGGATGAGACCAGACTTGCCATCAGAAGACACGTCAACAGAATACTAGGCAGAAAACCCTTGGTGCAAACCATTCTCATTAATGTCTGAGATTGACCAGTCTCTCAGGTCAGGCCCGGATTGAAAAAAAGCGTTTTATTCCTAATTTTACAGTCAGATACGCGCTGCAGTTAGAGAAAAGGGGTTGAATTGTTTCCATTATGGTGAAAGATCAAAAATTGGTTTCGTAAACTATACGATTTTTCTTGCAATTTTACGGTAAATTCCTTATTCAGAAATCATGACGATTGGCCCTTTTTCGTCAGAAGGTTTGCGGTTTGTTGATCAAAGTGATGAGTGATAACGGTAGTATATCGGGTAACCAGGATTTTTCTTGACAAGTGGCTTGAAGGCGTGCTACGTTGCGACAAATCTATGGTATAACAGCTCTTGTATTGGAGTATGCTTCTATTTAAGGAGGGTTTAGGATGAAGAAGTCGTTGGTTCTGTTGGTAGTTCTAGTCGGTTCACTAGCGTTTGTTAGCTCAGGGTTTGCTTTTGATTTTTGTGTTTCCTGCGACGGCCCTGCAGTTAAGCCAGCTCCCTGTGTAGACAGGGTTCTCTGCAAAGGCAAAGCCGCCGGCAAAGAAAAACTCGGTTGTGGCCCCTGCGCTCCTGCCATTGCCTGGTCTGGCAACTGGTCGATCGTAGAAAAATGCCCTGCCAAGCCCGTTGCTAAGAAAGCCGCTCCCAAGGCCAAGAAAGTTAAGAAATAAATAGTTATTCTACAGGGTTGGGTTAGTTTTCAACTCTGCAGACGATACATTAAATTGCAAATTTTAGCAAAACCCAGCCCAAACGGTTGGGTTTTGCTCATTTAAGGGCGGAATGTTCTACGATCGGTCTTTTTCCCGTTCTAACTAGCCTGAAATGTTGTTCCTCAAATCTCCGAGAGCCGCCAGATGGGCTTTTTCTTCGTTGGCGATCATGTTCAGGGTTTCTCTGGAAGGGGAACTTTTCATCTTTTGAGCAAAACGTATGTACAGATCAAGAGCTTGCGTTTCCAGCATCATTGCAAGATCCAGGATGTCTGTTTCCTTCGTCAGGAAGTCCGAATTGTCTTTCAGGAAAGCATCCGTATCGAATCCACCTTCCATGGTTGTGGAAATCACCAATGCTTCCAATGATGTCCCTGATTCTGTGTCCTGGCGTAGTTTTTCGAATAGCCGTGTGAGAAAAACCTTATGTTTTTCCTCAACGGCAGCCAGAGAGCCCAACAATTTAGTAACCTTTGAATTAGAAGTCTTTGTCTGAGCCAGTTGATAAAATTTGCCGAGGTTGTTTTCCATGGTATATGCGAGAGCTACAACCATAGAGGGTGTTTCATCACCGGTAATCATGTCCATATTCATTTCCTGAGGGCCTCTGGCCGAAGCGCCGTTCCAGGATTTGATGCCACCAGTGAGGTTGAAAACTTCAGTAAAGTCGTTTCCTGCAAGCATTTGTGCGGCCACCCGGCTTCGACCGCCTATTGCGCAGTAGACTATGATTGGTTTTTCACGATCCAGGTCCTTGTAAAAGTCCGAAAGTTGGGGAAGAGGGGCCAGTTTTGCCCCGGCCATGTGTGATTCTTCGTATTCTTTGGGTTGTCTGACATCCAGCAGAGTGTAAGACCCTACAGGATTGTTTTCCATAAAATCCCGCGCTTCCTCGGCCGTCAAAGACTTTACCGGAGTAAAAAGTTTCTTTATTGTTTCGAACATTTTGAGAGCCTCCAGGCAAGTATACAAATGCAATTTTATTTCCGACAGTGATGATTCATTGAAACATGGTCTTAAAGATTATCCGGATTTCTCTTTTTTATTGGCCCCACTCCCAGCAAATAAACGAGCCTTGAGTCGTTGTTTAATCCTAGAAGACGGGTAGCTTCGGAATCGTAAAACGCCCCTATGCCACAGCATCCGAGTCGCAAAGATGTCGCGGAAACATACAATCGCTGTCCAAGCCGGCCAGCGGTCATCACGGCGCGTCTATAACCACGAGGGCCAAATCGACTATCGATCTCAGCAAAATTTAACATCAGAAGAAAATGTATGGCGCAATTGGATAACCACGACTGATCAAGGCAAATATGGGTCATCTCATCCAGCATGTCACCTTCTTTGCCCAGGTAGACAGACTCCGTAATATCGTCGTAAAAATAGAATCCCGGATTCAAGCCCTGAACGCGAGAAACAAGAAAACCCAGGCCTACTCCGAAATAGCTGGGACTTGAGGGGTCTGTGTCACTCGAGCAGCCCAATAAACGAAGCATTGAGTTAAAATCGTCGGAAGATATGTCTTTCTTCACAAAATTTCTTAATGAGCGACGTAGAAAAACGGGGTCGGGATAATCCAGGCAGTCTTTCAGTATTTGATGTGAATTGACAGCCCTGGGTAATTTTAGACTTAAGCCCAGTTCAGGGAAACTGCGGTCATAGAAAATGTTTTGCGGTGTTTTGTTTGATGTCAGGTCATGAATGTCATTTATAGCCGAACATCGAACTTCCTTGGGAGAAACCCTGCTAAAAATTGATAATTCCTGTGATGAGTCAAATGCATTCTTACTCCGTTCCATGTCAGCGGACTTTAAGATGTTTACCGACACGGCAACCAGGCATGCTTCTCTGTCTGAATCTATGCTGAGAAAACGGTTAGTATGCACGTCATCAAAATCAAATAGAATCTGATAGTCCAGATCATGATATTTAAGCGCCAACGTAAGATTTTCAAGCAGATGACCGGTATCCAGAAGATTGTATCTGTATGCTCTTTCGCGATATTTCCACGAACTCCTGAAAAATATGGAAGTAAGGAAAAACACAAGACCACATCCCGGACCAACTTCAAGAGCCAAGTGTTCTTTGAGTTGATCAAACGACGCAGCGTCATGAAGTTTCTCCAAAACATTTCCAGCTATGTTGTGATGGTAAAGTCCCGTGTCCAAACCATCGACATTCATGACGTTGATGTAAGTTTCAAAGGGATAAAGCGCTCCTGCTGAAGCTACACTGCGATAGTAGAAATGGGCCCCGCCATGCTTTGCCTGTGCAGTGATTGCATGAGTCAAATGAAGGAGCGCTCCGAGTTCTGGGTAATCGAAGGTCACATTTTGGTTTCCGGTTAATTTTCTTGGGCATAAGTCTGCAAGCGCTTTTAGTTGAAAGCTCTTCGGCAATGATAAAGGTATCTGTTCAACGCCCTTGTAATCCTTGAACACCGATGGTTGATTGGGCCAATCCATGTAATGGCCCTTCATGTCATTACGGTCGTAACTAGTGGAATTGTGATATTCCAACGCTGATTTAAACACTGATCATTCTCCGGAGTTTATTGGTACGATTACAATAGTAAGCTCATGAGACAACCCTGCAAGTTCCTGGTGCAGGCTGTATCTACTTTTGATCCATCTGGCTGTGATCAACCACCCCAGGGCATTTGGGAGTAAACCTCTGAAAGCTTGTCACGATATTCCTTGAAGAATGCCTCGTGTTGTTTTTCCCACTCGGCTAGCATGTTCAAAGCTTTTGATACTTTTCCGGAGGTTTGTTCAGACATTCGAGCATAAAATTCCGAGAGGTCTTTTTCTATTAACCAGGCCGTATTAAAAATGGTGACATCCGGAACCATCGATCCTTGCACACATTGTTCCATGAATTCCTTTTTGCTACGTTCATCAAAGTAGTTGGTCACTTCAACTGTAACAGGGACCAACTCGCCCAGCCCGATTTCATTGCCGGTTTTCAGGTCGCTTATGATGTTTGAAATGAAGTCAATATGTCTCTGTTCTTCTGAGATAAGTTTCTGAAAAGCCGAAACGGCCGCTCCGACTCCCATACGTTCAAGTGACGACTGAAAAAAATTCATCCCTGTCTTTTCCTGATTGAGAGCATACTCAAAAATCTTGACCAAGTTAGCGTTTGTCTCCATGATTCCCTCATTTTCATGCTTTGATTGAACAACTAAAATATAGACCGATACAAACCGGATGTTAAGAGACCATCAAAAAACTGACAATTTCCCTAAAATATTAATGACTAACTGGGCAGATAAAAAATCCGGAAACATTTCCGCAAAGAACCCCATCATAAATGATTGACCGCCCCGCTAAGAGTCATTTAGTCTCTAAAATATGAATATAAGCCTCAGATCTGATAAAACCAGAATGAAACATAAAAAAGTAAGGACGGGAAAATCAACTTCAGACTGTTTTTAGTTACTTTTCAGACAGCCAGGTAACGTGTCTGTATTTCAGTATTCTCGAGTAATTCAACACGCGAACCCTCGTATTTCAAGGTCCCCTTGTCTATCACATAACCCCTATCGGATATTGAGAGAGCAAAGTGAGCGTTTTGCTCCGTTAGCAGGATGGGGGTTTCAGATTTCAGTTCGACGATAATATCTGCAAGTTCCTCTACAATAACCGGCGCCAGTCCCTCGCAAGGTTCATCGAGCATCAAAAGCAGAGGATTACCGGCCAATGCTCTGGCAATAGCCAACATCTGCTGTTCCCCTCCTGACAGAGCGCCACCTTTTCTTGCTTTCAAATGAGCCAACATCGGAAAGACATCGTAAATTCGTTTTTTAGTCCAGGGTGTTTGCCCATCTCTGGCCGGAAGTTGAGCGACTTCGAGATTCTCATCCACCGTAAGCCGCGGGAAAATTCTTCTGTCTTCCGGCACAAAGGCCAAGCCTGCCCGAGCATTGTAATAAACGGGGATTCCGGTTATGTCCTGATCCCGAAAAAATACTTTGCCGGAAGATGGGGGATTCAACCCGGCAATTCCCCGCATGGTAGTCGTTTTACCAGCTCCGTTGCGCCCAAGCAGACAAACTATCTCCGAGGGATTGACCTGAAGACTTACACCCTGCAGGACATGGCTGTCCGCGTAAAAAACATGAATGTCAGATACCCTTAGCATCCAGACTCCCACCAAGATAAGCTTCCTTAACGCTGCGATTAGATCTTATATCGTCCGGAGACCCAGAGGCTAGCGGTGTGCCCTGATTAAGCACATAGATCCGTTCAGCTATTGAAAAAACAACCTTCATGTCATGTTCTGTCATAAAAAAAGTCGCTCCCGATTTTGATGCGAGATCTTTTATAAGATGAATGATTCGCTCTGTTTCCTCAGGATTCATTCCTGCAGTGGGCTCGTCGAGTAAAATTAACTTTGGTTTTCTCGCGAGGACTATAGCTATTTCGATTAGTCTCTTGTCCCCGTAGGCCAATGTTGAAGCCAACCTGTTCGAAAACGACAAAAGCCCGACCATGTCAAGAACACGTTCAGCCTGCTCTTTAAAATCAGCTCTGGATTTTAATGACCTGAACATTGAGAAACTTTGTCCATTGTGAATGATTACAGGTGTCATCACATTTTCCAGAACGGTCAGATTCGGAAAAATGTTGGTAATCTGAAAAGACCTTAACAAGCCCATTCCCACCAATTTGTGGGTTGGCTTGCCTGAAACGTCCTGGCCCCTAAAGAAAACGCTTCCACTGGACGGTTTGTATCTGCCTGAAACTACATTATAAAAAGTAGTCTTTCCTGCTCCATTAGGTCCTATTAACGCTGTCAAGCACCCGTCCGGAACAGTCATGGACACTTTATTGAGGGCATGGAACTTGCCAAAATTCTTACAGAGATCTTTAATTTCCAGCAAAGGCGTATCAGTCATTTTTGGCTCTAGAGTCCGGTTTTGAAATAGAAAGGGCGACGGTTCCCAGAACCCCCCGAGGAAAGAGCAGCACGAGGGCAATCAGAATGGCCCCAAGAAAGATCATCCAGTTGGTAGTGTATGAGGTAATGAAATGTTCCAGCACAAAGAAGAGGGCTGTTCCCACGACAGGTCCCAAAAAGACGCCTGATCCACCGAGTATGGTCATTAAAACCGCTTTCCCGGAAAAGGACCAGTGGAGCATCTCAGGTGACGCTATTCGATTGAACATGGCGAACAGCACCCCGGCCATGCCCGCTAATGTCCCTGCTATTGTGAATGCCATCAATCTTACCATTCTGACGTTTTGCCCCACGAATGAAACCCTCTGGGAATTTTCCCTGGTTGCAGTCAGTAAGAGTCCAAAAGGCGAGTTGACAATTTTGTGCAGAACAAAAACGCCTAGTGACACCAGGACGAGTGACATCCAGTAAAAATACTTTGGATTGAAAAGCTCAACAGTGAATCCAAAGAGACTGAGCGAAGGCAACTTCAATATTGTCAGTCCATCACTTCCTCCGGTTACTGATAGCCAGTTGTGCGCCAGGGTGAACAGCATCATCCCGAAACCCAGAGTAAGTATTGCGAAATATATTTCATCCAGCCTGACACAAAACCAGCCGATCACAAAGGCAAAAACGGCGGCGCCAATTATTCCTGCGGGAACGCAAACCCAGAAAGAGCCCGAAAAATGGGCCAGCGCTAAAGCGGTAAAATAGCCTCCCACTCCAAAGAATCCCGCCTGACCGAACGACAGCAGGCCCGTGTAACCGAACAGCAGGTTGAAGCTCATTGCATACAAGCTCATGATGATGATTTCGGTCAGGATGATTATCCAGTGAGTGGTAACAACAAGTGGGGCCACTGCGAGGAGGATTACGATCAGCAATCCTGCAAGAACCTTATTACGAAAGAACCCGGACAAATCAGGATTCCTCCCCAAAAATACCCCTTGGGCGGGTCAGAAGGACGACTGCCAAAAGGATGTAAGGAAGCGCCATTTGAAATTTGGGAGCCAGAGTGGCTCCGAATGATCCCAACAATCCAAGTATCAGCGCTCCAACGAACGCGCCGGGGAAGCTGCCCATGCCACCTATCACCACCACGATGAAACTTTCTATTATGATGTGTTCACCTATTGCTGGGCCGACACTTTGATGCGGAGCCACCAGGGCCCCTCCGAGAGCGGCCAGCCAGGCGCCAAAACCAAAAACGGCCGTAAATAACACAGGGGCGCGCACGCCGATGATTTCAGCCATTTCACGATCCATCGCTGCTGCCCTTATGATTTTTCCTGACCTGGAAAAGCTGAAAAACGCCCAGAGAAGTAACCCCAAAGCCGGACCTATTGCTATCAGAAACAACCTGTAAACGGGATAAGTCTGGCCCAACAGATGTATGACTCCAGACAGGATGTCCGGAGGATTGACGATATGATGGGCCGGCCCCCATACAATTCGGACACCATCATCCAGAAATAGCATCACACCGAAAGTCAGAAGAAGCTGGTAGCTGACATCACGGCCATAAACAGGTCTGAGAAGGCATCGTTCTATGATTATGGCAAGAATGGCGACAAGGATTGGAGCGACCAGGATTCCAATCCAGAATGATGAAAACCAACGGACCAGTTGAAGGCTGAAATAAGCTCCCAGCATAAACAAGGAGCCATGGGCGAAATTCAAAACGCCCATGACTCCAAAAACGGTGGTCAGTCCCATGGAAATCATGAACAGGACCATTCCCCAGGACAAACCGTTAAGCACATTTATCAGAATTCCATCCAAACAAAGGTCTCCCAAAAACGAACTACGCCTTTTTCAACATTCCAGACTGCCAGGCGACTCTCGTCCCCGACCGGCAGACATGATTTACTCCATTTTGCAGCCCGTCTCACTCAGAGACGGAGTAATGTCAGGACCGGGAAAATTTCGAACAGGCTTGAGCGTACGAATTGGCAATAACGGGTCAAAGGCGGTTTTCCCCCAAATTCCATCCGTTATGGCTTGATGATCTTCAGGACGAATCGTAACTGCGCCTACGGGCAATTTCATGGAAAGACCGGACAATGCGTCCACGATTTTTTCCTTGTCAGTGGATTGGGTCTTCGCTGCGGCTGCGGCGTATGCCTTTACAGCGGCGTAAGCTCCATGGGCGTTATACGATGGATAGGTTTCGTACTTCGCTTTGTAAGCATCTACAAAAGACTTGTTCTCCGGGGAATCGTTGCCGGCGAACCAGTAACGGGTTCCAACCCAAAGTCCCTCGGGCATCTTGTCTTTCAGCGCATAAAGCACTTCCGTAGCTGCCCCCAGAGTCAACAAAACCTCACGTTTCCCATCAAAAAATCCCATGTCCGAGGCTTGTCTGACAAAGTCTATCAGGTTACCACCCCACAGTGACACCAGCACGCCATCAGCCTTGGAATTCATGACCTTTGTGATGTAGGCTGAGAAATCAGTAGTTTTCATAGGAGCAAAAGCGACTTCCGAAGTAGGTATGAAACCCATCTCCGGTTTCATTTCCCGGAGGTATTTCTCAAAATATTCCCATGACTGGTGACCGAAAGAATAATCAGGTCCAAGGGTGGTCCACAGCTTCGCCTTAAGACCGGAGGCAATCGCTGCGGCCATTTTCATGTTCTGATTCTCATTGAGCGAGACACGGAAAGTGTAACGGTTGCAGTTTTTTCCCGTAACATCAGGGGTTGCCGCATGGGTGATGATGAGAGGGGTCTTGAGTTCTTTCATTATAGGGGCAACTGCTGAGGCCACACCACTGGAGTCTAATCCCATGACTGCGTCTACGCCGTTTTCATAGACCAGCTTTCGTATGACCCTGATCCCTACATCCGGTTTACCCGCTGTATCCTCAAAGAATGCCTCTATCTTTTTGCCATTGATTCCACCGGCCTTGTTTATCTCTTCAATGGCCAGTTCAGCTCCATGCTTCGCAAATTGCCCATAAGTGGCAAACGGCCCCGACATGATATAGACGAATCCCAATTTTACAGGGGCCTGCGCAGCAATGACCGTTGTGACAGCAAACGTAAAAACTAAAAAGGATAAAGCCAGGAAAATGGTCAGCAGTCTTCTCATCTTTCAGAGTCTCCTTTATCTTGAGATTGACGTTTCCAGTAGATTGTTGCGCTATTGTAGAATTTCATGGTTAGCGGTTCGCTGCTTATCGGTTCAGACCTTTGAGCGTCCTTCCGCAAAAGGATCAAATAAAGTGACGTCTCGCATTGCTTCAAATGGGCAAACGAGACCGCACATTCCACACGCCACACATTTTGTCACATCGAATTCAACCCTTTTATCGGGTTCATGAACTGAAAGCGCCCCAGTTGGACACAACCCGACGCATGCGCCGCAATGAACACAATTTTCCTCTTCTCGCCAGACCTTGTCAGATAACGGCTCAACAACAACGTGATGATCCTCAAGAAACTTGATCCCTTTTTCAATAATTTCGTCGGAACCTCGTAACTCGAGGAGTATTCTACCTTCTCTTCTGGGAAGTATCTTGGCTTCCAGAATGTTGAAAACCAGATCAAAATCTCTAGCCAGTCTGTAGATTACAGGTTTGTACATGATATTGGACTTGAAAATCAACAGAACATTTTTTGAATTCATCCGCAGACCTCTGATAGTGGATTTTTATATGAAGAAACTAATTGATAGGGATTAGTTCGATTCTTCCCAAAGCGGCCATTTTGTCATCCAGAATGGCCACGCAACCGCTTACACCTTCTACGGACATCGCCCAACGGCATGCCGGACCAAGATCAGCCGGCCGGGAAATTCGATTGCCCATGGCAGTGGCCACAGCGTCCGCCAGTATCGGGTCGTTAGATACTATGGTGGCGGCGTGGGCTGTTCCAAAGCTTTTGGACGGCCCCACTTTCCCCGAGGATGTGCTGACGCCCACAGGAATAGCGGTAGGTCCTATTTTGAGACCAATTTTTTGGCTAAACGGAGATGAACCGGCGTAAATTCCCACAACTATGCTTCTTTTGACAAAAATGAACAGATCCCCGCCATTCTCTACAATAATCTCATCAGAAACACCAATCAATCTCCTGCCCACATAATCCGCCACCGCTCCAGCCACTGCAGCCATCGGACCTACACCCGCTTTTCGAGCAGCTTCAATCATCCTGTGAGTCACGATGGACTCGTTACCGGACGAATCAACAGGGGTCAAACTCTTCAAAAATTGGGGGTGATTTTCTATCGACTTCTCTATAAGAGTCCGGCATTCACGAATAAGACGCTCAGTTTCATCCTTCAGATAGCTTGTGGCCTTGACGTACAGGTCCGATGTTTCCACAATGACCCGGAAGGTCTTTAAATCTTCATCTGAACCAAAGCTTCTATAGTCACGAGGCTCTTCTATAATGACTGGAGGTGTCATCCGGGATTTGGGAACCCTTTGAAATTAATCGAGGGCAATGTTTCCACTGGCTTACCCAGCAGGAAGCGCCCCGAATTTATCCAGTCTTTCAGGACACAGGCTATTTCCAGGGCTGCGGAATAGCTCGAAAGTGACGCAGTTGTTATTTTTTTGCCCGCAAAGTTCATTTCGCCGGTTCGAAGCTCGCCGTAAGACACGTATCCCAGAACTGAACCCCCATCCTTTGGATATTCAATACCATAATCGACAATCGGGGCGAAAATTTCATCGTCGCTCACTGCGGTAAACTTTGCCATTTCCTCATTAAGGACAGGAATGGGAATCCCCAGGCCGACATTTAGAGAACAGCCATATCCTGTGATGGAGGCGCCGCGCAGGAATCTCTTCGACATCTGTTTCATGTCGCCCTGAACAGCAATGGTTCCGGAGCCACCCATCACAACTCCGTTGTCGGACCTTTTGCAATGCGGAGTATGCTGAGTTCCGGCGCCGGCAACATAACCAACTCCCCCGCCTAGAAAGATGCGGGTTCCCAATCCTATTGTCCGGTAGAAAGGATCGTTCAACAAGGGACTTAACTGACCGGAAGTGGAATAATTTGCATTCATGCAATCCGGCCTGAGAATGCCCATATAAGTGTAAATCGTTTTCCTGGAATTGTTGATGGCGCAGTTATAGTTTTGATATGCGTTGCGAGGGTTATACAATAATGTGTCGCGAAAATCATTGATGGTCATGACCTTTTCAACTTCCCGGTTTGGATAACAGTCGGTGCCGTATCCATCGGCCTTTAAAGTTACCAGTTTTCCAGCGACCAGGTCTGAAATTACGTGTCCACCTCCGTACCTGAAACGACCGGGGAAAACCTTGTTGAGAGGATCGTCCTCCCTAGTCTGGGTCGCTCCTATATAACAATCCACGGCGGCTACCCCCGCATAGGCTTCGACATCGTTTAAAAATACCTTGCTGGCTTTGATGCGTGGAGAGGTGTGACCGAAATTGAGGAATGCTCCCGATGAACACATTATTCCAAAAGTGCCGGTAGTGACCACATCGACTTTACGCGCCGCCTCAACAGCGCCATGCTCCCGTGTGATTCCAATCATTTCCTCTGCAGTGACTACAACCACTTTCCCCGTTTTGATTTTCTCGTTTATTTCTTCAAAAGTTTTGTTAACTTTGAAATCCGGCATCAAATCCTCCAGACGTTGACAATGGTTTGCCAAAAGGTATTTTACTGTAAACTTTTTAGGTTCTCTTTACAACATCCTTTCAAAAGCCTGACCACTTGATTATTATAGGATTGGAGCGATAAAGCCTTTCACAACAAAGGGGGTTTAAATGCTGGCTGAGATGATTGAATTAAAAAACGTCAAAAGCGCAACAGAGGCAATAGAGGGAGTCGGGGCCAATAACACCGGTATGATGGCGACCAGGGCCATTCATGTAAATTTGCTGATCCGTCGGGTTCCTGGAGCGCAGGCGAAGTTCGTGAAAACAGTTTACAACGACATCGGAGCCGAGGTCGCTATAAGCAGTGACGCATATTATGAGAAAGACGGAACTATGACTGACATGCTGGTCATGGGCACAATTTACCAGCATCGAGAAGTTAGAAGAATCCTGGATGGCAATCGTGAAACAAAGCCAATTGTGGAGGCCATAGCAATTGTGGTTGAGGAAGCCGTTTAGTTAGCGAAAGACCGATTCATACAAATCCGGGTTCGATCAGCCAGAGCCGCCACATTAAAGCTTTCTCCCATAAACTGGTTCATGGAATCATCCGGCTAATGTAGCGCCGTTGTGTCATTTTGTTCCCTTCGCAGACCTCTTGTCACGGTCATAAGACAGTTTCAGTATGAGTCGGTTGTCTTTGACTTCAATGCTCTTATTGGCTTCTACAGATACCTTGTTGGGGCTAAGTGACAGACCGTGCTCCGTGTTATAAATTTCAAGAACCCTGTCCCTGCCAAGTATTTCTCTCATTTGGAGATCAATTTCCGTCAATTCGTCTTCGGCATTAAACCGGTAGATGGCAAATCTGAAAAGGTTATCGCCCCTGATGACTTCTGTTATTTCATCTCCCAATTCCTCGAAAGAATAATGTCCAGGGGATTTGGAAAGCGCTTCGACTATGTGTGAACGCTTCATGCCGAGCTTGATGTCTTTAAAACCTTCAGGCATTTTGGCAAACAAAACTACAGGAGACAGGAAATAACATGAACATGCCATCAAAACCATAAGACGCAATCGGCGGCAGCCCAGATTCATTCTACATCCTCCAAAAACAAACCATGTGGCGTAATTATACTTAATTATTATAATTAGTGGAAGTCTTTCATGTTTACTCAAACGATATTTTAAACTAAAATTTTTTTCTAGCCATATCCGTTAAGTAAATCCCGAAGGACTCATCTCAGTCAAAACATGAAAAATATGTTAACTAATTTATACATCGACCTGATATAACGAAATCTATATAATGCTACACAAAAAGAAGACTCCAATCAAATGTCGGTTCCTGGGCGCGCTGGAATCGTGAGTTTTTCAAATGACCGATTAGGAGGCGCTACGCTTGGAGCCCGTTTCGGGTTAGGCGCAGGTTTAGCTTCCGCTCGTTCGCTGGAACTGTTCTTCTTTTCGAGCGCTTTATCGAGAATCTGTTTTACGAGGTTGATGGGTATTGCGAACCCTATCCCCATGTAACCGCCGCTTCTGGAGAGAATGGCCGTGTTGATTCCGATAACCTGGCCATCAATGTTCACAAGTGGTCCACCTGAATTTCCGGGATTGATTGCCGCATCCGTCTGAATAAAGTCTTCATAGTCAAGAATTCCCATGTCTGATCGGCCCTTGGCGCTCACAATTCCTGCGGTTATGGTTTGAGTCAACCCGAATGGATTTCCGATAGCCAGAACCCAATCGCCAACTTCCAGCGATGAAGAATTCCCCAATGCGGCCACTGGGAATTTGCCGCCGTCTATTTTAATTATCGCTATGTCTGTTTTTGGATCTTCCCAGATAAGCTTGGCTTTATATTTTTTCTTTCCTTCAAGGGTCACCGCGATTTCTGAGGCGCCTTTAATAACATGTCTGTTGGTTAAGATGTAACCTCGACTATCAAAGATGAAACCGGAACCCATGCCCTGCTGCCTCATTTGGGCCCCTCCGTTACCCTGCATTCCCGGATGACCAAAGAACTTGCGGAAGAAGTCGTCCCCGAAAAACTCCCTGAATGGGTGGTTCTCGAGAAATGGATCCATATCCCCCATGGGATTTCTATTTCTCACTGTGACAACCGAAGAAACATTTACTACAGCGGGTTTCACATTTTTGGCAACCGAACGGAATGACTCCTGCAAATCCTTTGCTCCCTTCCCAGGTGCCGTTGTCTGGGCGTAAAGGCGCGTAACCGACCCGAATGAAATAAAGATGATCAAAGAGAGGAGGAGCAGGAGTCCCGAACTGGCAGAGCAGTTCAAAGAACCTGAAAATACACTGGACTGAGACCTGACAAATGGAACCATCAAAACCTCTTGCAGAATTAATGTATGGGGTGAACGACGCCTTGACATACAACACAAGATCGCAAAAAGGCAATAGTCCTGAAAACTACTATTTTAGAAATAATCGCCGACCCGGCTGGAAATAGAAATTTTCATGCGCGATACTGCTCCTCAGCAAACTTCACCTCAATGGAGCCAAAATTGTTGCGCGTAATTCTCCTCATTATTCTTATTCTGACCTTCAACTCATCCGCAGGTTTCTGTGATGAAAAAACTTTTGAAGAAGTGTTACCCGGGAGGACATTATCCTTCCCGAAAGACCACGGCAAACACCCGGAGACTCAGACTGAATGGTGGTATTTTACAGGAAACCTGGACTCAAAAGATAACCGCTGGGGTTTTCAATTAACTTTTTTTCGTCGAAGTATGTTCAGGGAAAAGGTTTTCAAGGATTCCGCGTGGGGGATAAGAGACCTGTACCCCGCTCATTTTGCCATCACCAACGTGAAGGATTCCCTTTTTTTCCATTCAGAAATCATATCCCGTGAAGGACCAGGACTGGCTTTTGCCAAAAACGATGATCTGCACGTCACAGTCAAGAACTGGAAAGCATATCGAGATGGACAAAACATAAGGTTGCACGCCGTAGAAGGACCATACGGTGTTGATCTAACACTCAAACCTTCCAAGCCGGTAGTTCTGCACGGTGGCAACGGCTTCAGCCGGAAGGGCAAGGATGCCGGACAGGCCTCATATTATTACTCTTTAACCCGCATGGAGGCCACAGGGACAATAGTGTTTGATGGAAAATCTCATGAAGTTAACGGATTGGTATGGATGGATCACGAATTTGGCTCTTCGATATTGTCCGGTGATCAGATTGGATGGGACTGGTTCAGTATACAACTGGATGACAAAACCGAACTGATGGTCTTCAGTCTGAGGGACAGAAAAGGATTTTTCGAAAAGCCTTTTGGCACACTTGTTCAGGTGGACGGCAAAGCCGTGGAATTATCGGAAAAGGGAATCAGGATTATTCCGCTCGGGTCATGGACAAGCCCAAGGACCAAAGCAAAATATCCTGCAGGATGGAAAATCATAGTGGAGCATGAAGAAATTGAACTGGTCGTGAGGCCGGTCATCTCTGACCAGGAACTTTCTGCAGTTGAAAGCGCCCAGGTGGTTTATTGGGAAGGCGCCATTGATGTCACTGGAAAGAGAAGAGGACAGAATGTCACAGGTAGAGGTTATGTAGAACTCGTAGGATATGCCCATTCCATGGAAGGCCGACTCTAATGCTAAAAAAAGCAACTATTTTAATGCGATACAAGACGTAAATAATTGCTCTCAAATTACTCTTGACAGGAAAAATGATAGTGATGTAGTCTCTAGTGTTGGAGGTGAGGGACATGGAAGTATTATTCCTCGTATCGGTGGGCACAGCAATATTCTGGCTTGCATTCGGCAACAAGAAGGACTGGTCTGGAATGTAGCCTGGACATAATATTTGTTTTTGAAAATGATAACCGGAAAAAGTATCCTCCGTTCTGAGGGTTTTTCCGGTTTTGTATGTGGCCGGGTTCAGCCCAAACGTCATACTGCAGAAACAAAAGACACAGACTACCGTTATCAACGCGAATTGCTTTTTCATCGTCAAATTCCCTCTACTTTGTTCTTGTGCAAGAAGATCAATCAACATGCTCCAAGGAATTTGAGGCAGCCTGGATTGCAGGCCGTCC
>CAZGVM010000049.1:0-18612 GCA_964528855.1 uncultured Desulfomonile sp.
ACATAAATGTAAGTGAGGTCATTGGCGTAAAAAACGTCAACATCAAGAATGAGGTCTCTTATTGTTCCGCCACCGATGGCCGTGACAATTGCCAACACTATGGCGCCGAATATGTCAATTCCTCGTTCACTAACCGCTAATACTCCGGTTATGGCAAAGACAGCCGTGGCTATTAAACCGATGGAATACTCTGACAAGGCTCTTTCTCCTGAGTTCTATTCCCTGGTCACACTATTGATCGATATGCTATCGATACGACGTCATATAATAAAAAGAATCTTTTGTGTGGTAAAATAGTGAAAGCAATGAGTTCAAAATCCAGAATAACTGTAAAATTTTCAGTTATTACCCTTCATCCAGAGCTTTAGAAAGCAAACATTAATAATATTGCGCCACATCTTTCAACCGTAAATCACCCAGGGTTACTGAATGTTCTTATAAGACGGAAAAACTTCTGAATATCAATTGGTTTCTCCAGGACCGCATCGACTCCGGACTCAGCAATCTTGTCATCTTCGAAAGATTGTCCACCCCAGCCTGTCAGTAGAACGAAAGGCGTTTTAAGGCATGAGCGGTCCTCACATGAATTCTTGAGCGCCTTACCGACATCCCAGCCACTCATTTTTGGCATTCCAAGGTCACAGATCACCAGGTCTATTTTCTCTGAATGGTATATTTTCAAGCCTTCATGACCCGACAGGGCAGAATAAACGGTTTGATTATTTGCAGTGAGTAGATCGTTCAAGAGCATCAGAGCCGGGGCGGAATCGTCAATGAGAAGAATTTTTAGTTCCAGGTCATCGATCCCTGAGCAGAGCGGCTCCGGCCTGTTCTCAGAACCTTCCGCTTTGGGTAATGAAATCAGGAATGTGGCGCCATGGTTGAGTCGGCTTGTCACCGAAATCGTCCCGCCATGTCCTGTAATTATTCCGTGACTCACGGCAAGTCCCAAACCGGTCCCTGCTGCACCCTTTGTGGTGAAAAAAGGTTCAAACAGTCGTTTCAGGTTTTCTTCGCTTATGCCGATACCGGTGTCAGAGAGTTTCAAGTGAACAAAATTGTCTTTTTCAACAGAGGTAATGACAATCTCCCCTCCGTTTGGCATGGCTTCAGCGGCATTCTTGATGAGGTTGATCAAGACCTCGAATATTTCACTTTCCTTGCCAAAGACCATACAATCCTTTTTCAGATCATGCTTTAATTCAATATGTATTCCTTCTTTCTCCGGATTGTTTTTCCACCAGGGCGCGCTTATTTGGACTGCTTGTTTGACGAGTTCAGACAAATCGAAAACGGTTGAGCGATCTGAGTTTTCCTCATTGCGTATCTGCGCAAAACTTTGAAGCCTCTTGACCGTTTCAGAGCCAAATTTTGAAGATTCCCTGATCAGCTCCAATCTTCCGGAGATGTTGGAAAAGTGCTGAGAGTCCAGGTCCTTGATTGCCAGCTCTACACCGGAAGTTATAACCTGCAAGAGGTTGTTAAAATTGTGGGCGACTCCTGCCGCCAATTCTCCGACTGCGCTCAACCGCTCTGTCCTCAGGTTGATGTCGGCGGCAGCTTTCAATTCGGTTATGTCGGAGATGAAATTGAGAGTAGCCGGTTTGTCATCCCACATTACAACTACAGAATTCACCTGAACCCAGATCACGGAGTCATCTCTTTTCAGGGCTCTGAAGGTCGTTAATTGCGGAACGGTTCCCTCGGTTACCGCTCTTACGTCTCGTTCAATGAACATTTGCAGATCATCTGGGTGAACAAAATGAACCACGAGAAGTGACGCCAGTTCTTCCTCGCTATATCCCGTCAGGTCCATTGCGGTGGGATTGAAGAATTTTACCCTGCCGCGCTGAAAGACCATTATGGTTTCCTGAGCATTTTCAATGAGTGACCTGTATCGAGTTGCAGAATCATCCAGATCCTTGTAGAGCATGGCGTTTTCAATCGATATGGCGGCCTGGGCTGACAGCACTTTGAGCATTTCTACCCGCTGTTGTGAAAAAACCCCCTTTGTCTGGTTGTTCTCCAGATACAGAATCGCAGACAACCGGTTTGATCTGATGATGGGAATGCAGCACAGCGATCTGGGAGAATGATTCTGAATATGAAGATCATGCAAAAATGTCGGATCGGCTTGGGCGTCATCTATGATCACCGTATCTCTGAGTCTAGTAACATAATGTAATAATGAAACGGCCAACTCATCATTGTTTTCAAGGATCTCAAGCGGTTTGTCGAAGAACTCTACAGATGAACATGTGTCTGCTTTTGCGCGAATCATCATGACATCATTTTCCGGAATTATCAGGAATCCACGCTCTGCTCCGGCTATCTCAATAACCAGAGTCATCAGACGATGAAGAAGATCTTTTAAGACTATTTCTCCTGAAAGTGCTTGAGACGCCTTCAGCACAGCCGAAATATCCAGTAATGATGACGTATTCCGGTCTCCAGGAAGGTCTTCGCAGGTCGTCCGGGATGACAGCGCAACGTTATCGTCCCAAAAGTGTGGACAGTTTTTTTCGAGGTCCCTCACCTTCGAAATGGCGCCCCACCTGATATAGGTATGCCTGGCCTCGTGGAAATAAGCTTTTGCGATGGTTGTCCGTCCGTTGGAATCACAAAAAATTGCGGTTCTCTCAAGCGCCAGCGCCTCTTCATTCAAAAAGTCATTTTCTCGCGCCAAACCGATCGCCAGCTCATAGCAATCCATAGCTTCGTGAGGTTTGCCGTGAAAACGAAAAATCTCAGCCTGAACCAGATTATATTTGTTCAGGTAGTTCATGGGAGCATCCGCTGCCCATTTTTTGAGAACTGCCTGATTTTGCTTGACCTTGAGCAGAAAACTTTTCTTCAAGTCAGGGGCAACTTCTGGTAAGTGAGCAATTCTGGCCAGAGAGCCGTATAAAGCGGCCAGAGGGATGATCACTGTGCCTTGAGCCCCGTCCAGGTAGCTTTCGACCATTTCAGCGTTCTGGATTGCTTCCTCGTACTTGCCGAAAAGGTAGGCCAGTATGAGCTTATGCATATAAGTAGCTAGAATTATAGCTCTTTCATTTAATTCAAACATCGATGGCAACATCTTGTCTTCGTCAAAAGAGTCGCCTATCAGTTTTGTCGGGTTTGGTGTGTCTCTCACCAGATTCAGAACGCTTTGATGGTACAGCAGGGAGAGATAATGAGTGGTCTGCTGATTTAACTTTCCGACAGCCCTCGAAAAAAGTGACAGATCACCTTCCAGTTCCATAAGCTCTTTTCCCGCGGCATACCCCTGTGTGCAAAAAAAAGCGCCGGACAACGATGCGTACTCGAGATCTCCCACCTCCATACCGGCAAAGTATCCGTCGCGAAGATGCTGAAGCCCCTCCCTCAAAGGTTCACGACGAATTCTGATAAAAGAATTGAATACAAAATTTACCTTGGAAAAGTCATCTTTGTTACCTAAACGCTCAAGATTATCCAGCGCCATCTTTCCATAATGGTAGCCGGAGTCTACATCCCCGGCTCCGGAGCACAGGATCAGTCCGTAAGCCGCCAAAGCAATCGCAGAAGGCGAGGCCGCCCCATGCCGAACAGTCAGCCAAACCATTCTGAATATAATGATTGGAAACAGATTAGGAGTTACCGTGTATGCTGCCGGCAGGACTCTGGCCATTATTCTCATGGCGGCGATCTTTTCGGGAGCCGTCATTGTTCTAAATGCCGCGTGTTTTCCCCATCCGGAAAATGCAAGAAGAGTCCTTACTCTGACCAGTTCGGCGACAACCCTAAACTTTGAAGGTTTTTCAGGAAATTTACGGTCGAGCATGGCCAATATTGGTAAAGCGGTCCTGACAGCTTCGACTCTATTGTTTCTAGCTATGCAGGCCTGGATTTTAACTTCATAAATCTTGACCTTATCAAGCAGATTGCTCGCCATCTCGAGGACGACGGCGCCCAGTGACTCCATCTCTTCGAAATTGCTGATCAAATAACAGGACTCAACTGCTTCCAGATGCAAATTCAAGGTAAGCTCATAATTGGAAAGCCAGCCTTCTTTGCCCAGCAGATTTATCCCTGCGCTGAAGTAGTTGAAAGCGACTTCGTAGGCAGAGGTCAGTTTAGCTTTAAGACCGGCTCTATAATTAAGGTTTGCCAACTCCGACTTCTTATCCGGTTCGGTTATATTCTCAACTGCAAGATTGAGTTGATTGACGATGTCGAAGATCGTCTTCTCCATCTGTTCAGGGGACGTCTGCTTCAGTATGGTTCTGCCGAGTTTTTCATGGATGAGCGATCTCTCCTTTCGGGGAACTTCACTAAGCACCGCAGCCTGGATCTTGTCGTGAGAAAACTTGTATTCAATTCCAGTCACATTCCCATGATTTTCAGGATCGACGTCCACCCATTCCGAATTCTCATGAACCGGAAAAACAAGTCCTTCGTTAACAGCGGCGCCTAGCACGTTTATTACGATTGCAGGTGTAGTGCCAATGGCCTGAGACAAGGCGCTTATTCCAAACTGTGTTCCCAGGCACGCTCCGTAGGTCAAGAAATCCCTGCATAAAGCCGGGAGCTTCCGGATTCTGGATGTCATCAGGGCGGCGACATTGTCGGTAATGGTCTGCCTTTGAATGCGCTCGAAATCCCACGCCCATGAACCGCTAGATAAATCAAACTCGAGCAGTCCGTTCTCATAAAGTGAACGCAAAAACTCCCGCATGAAAAAGGGATTTCCTCCGGTTTTACGATGCAGAAGATTTCCGAGGTCCCAAACTGTCTGACTGTCTCTTCGTAGAGTATCGGACAACAAGAAACATGAATCCTTAACTGCCAGAGGTTGCAAGAGAATTGTTTCAGGGGAAATTCCGCTTTTACAAACAGCATCAAGGGTCATCTTTAATGGATGAGACTGATCCACCTCCTCATCCCTATATGCTGCGACAAAATATAGATGCCTGATGTCTGAATCCGTCATTATCAGTTCAAGCATTTTGAGCGAAGATAAGTCAGCCCACTGCAGATCGTCCAGAAAGATCAGCAATGGAGACTCCGCTCGACAGAAAATCCGTATAAACTCCTGAAAAACTATTCTGAATCTGCCTTGAGCCTCAAGTGGCTCAAGGTCGGGAACAGCGGGTTGAGCTCCTACAATAAGCTCTATCTCGGGTATGACATCGATGATGACCCTGCAATTAACGCCCAAAGCTTCCGTTATAGACTTTTTCCAATCCTGTAAACTCTCCTCGGAACCGGTGAGAATTTGATGAACGAGGCTTTTGAAGGGGGCTATTACCGCCCCATGCGGCACATTTTTGTAAAGTTGATCAAATTTCCCTGAAACAAAATGGCCTCTTTTTGAGAATATCTTGCGGTATAACTCGTTAACAAGTGAAGTTTTGCCGATACCTGCCGGTCCTGTTATCAAGGTAATCTTCCTGGCCCCGCCAGTAACAAGTTCATAAGAATTTCTCAAGACTGCTAACTCACGCTCACGCCCGTACAGACGAGTTGGAATGACAAATCTTTCGGGAATGTCACGGAGACCAGCCCTGAAATTCTTTGCAATGACGCCATCTTTGAGTTCATCCAAACACGATTCAAGGTCGGCCTTGATACCGTACGAGCTTTGGTAGCGATCTTCGGCGTTTTTGGCCATCAGCTTCATGATCACTTCGGACAAACAGACTGGAATTTCCGGATTCCGTTCATGCGGAAAGACCGGATTCCTGGCTAAGTGACTGTGAACCAATTCCAGAGCGTCTTCTGACTCGAACGGAAGAACTCCTGCGAAAAGTTCATAAAATGTTACTCCCAACGAATAGTAATCCGATCGAAAATCCACAGTTTTGTTTATTCTGCCCGTTTGCTCCGGAGAGATGTAGCTCAAATCCTGCCAATGAGTTTCAGGATCAGTAATCAGTTCAGGATATTCCAAGAAATAAGAAGCATCTGAAAAGTCAATTATTTTGACAAGGTCAGAACTCAGGTTAACAACCACATTAGAAGGCGACAGGCCCTTGTGAATGACAGATCGGGAGTGAATCTCTCCTAGAATTGTGCAAAGCCGGATGGCGACCATCATCGCATCATCAAACCTGAGAGTTTTGTTCTTCATCAAAAGATCCAGGGATATCCCCCCAAAATCCTCGGATACTGTAAAAAGATAGTTCTTGTATTTTATCAGGTCGATAATCCGGTTAACGCCCTCGAGATCTTCAAGCGCCCCGGTGACCCGGCATTCATGTTGTAGGAGCGAAACATCTCCGGGTGAAGGCGGCGACTGCCTTAGACGCTTTATCACCACTGGAGAATAGGCAGGCAGGCGCACACCCCTATAAATCAGAGATGTCTTGCTGGAATAGATAACTTCTGATAAATGGAAGTCCAGGATTCTATCCAAGAGGATCTCCCGACACAAAACATTTAATCTTTTCCGGGAACTGAACTGGAATAAGAGCACATTGTCATGAAGAGTCTTATATTATATTTATGACAACTAGTAACAGACATCAATCAATATTGCATTTGTTGATTGATTTATATGGGCATTGGCGCCAAATTCGCCTACCATAAACATTATCGGGTCATTTCAGCCCCTACCGAGTCTTTCTACTGCTGGCGCCTGCTTATAAAGTGAGGTCTCCGGAAGGGTATTTAAAGAAACGAAAACCTGTTTGGTAATCATTCTGGTAATACTCTTGCTTACTCCCTGGAGTTCTTCCGACTCCCATAAGCCTTCTCCCCCCCATTCAGGCCGTCACTATCTCCAGTGATCAGTGCGATGAGACAAGGAAATACTTTGGGATCCCAAATACTCGAAATTAATCGTATTTTCTGGCGTAATCAGCGTCATTGTAAAGCCCTTCGCCATGCAGGTTTTTTCCGTATTCTCTGATGATTTCCTGTCCATTAGGAGAGGCTACGAAGTCTATGAACTTTGCAGCCGCTGCGGCCCCGGGCGTGGCTACGGAAGGCTGAACAAGGGCATGATAGGTGTTGACCAGAAATTTGTCTCCTTTGAATAGTATTTTCAGATTTGGCAGTTTTTTGTTGGCCGCTACCCATGTAGAACTGTCGGTCATGAAATAGCCATTCTCATCATTAGCCTTCTTGAGAGTGGCCATCATGAAGTCTTTAGTTACTTTGTACCAGTCTCCAGAAGGATTAATGCCAGCGTTTTTCCACGCGTCCATTTCTTTTTTGTGGGTACCCGAGTTGTCGCCCCTTGAGAAAAACGGGGCTTTGGCATTGGCTATTCTTGAAAAAGCGTCTGAAGCATCCCTGGCTTCAGCGATCTTGGCAGGATCCGACGGGGGACCGACGATGAAGAATTCGTTGGAGCCAATAAGAGTGCGCTTTGTGGCCCATCCATCCGCTACCGCTTTTTTTTCAGCCGCTGGAGCGTGAACCATTATCATATCCACCTGCTTGTCCTTCAACAGCTTCAGAGATTCTCCCGAACCCGCCTTGACCCAGCAAAGGCTGTAATCCTTCTTGGCGTTGAAAGATTCAGCCAGATTCTTCAAGAGCCCCAATTCTCCGGGACTTCAAGTCGCCAGTGAGAATTTTGCGGGCCAGTCTCCATAGGTTTCTGCGCAATTTATTTCGGCATTTGACTCAAAGACAAAACCAAATGCCAAGAAACAGACACATACTAAACTCGTAAAACTCTTCATTCCAAACCTACCTCCACACTTGATTTTTGTACGATATTCTGCGGGTATACCATCTTCCCGGAAAGTTTCAGGTCATAACCAACCAACCCTTCCACCAAAGATCTGAAGGAATCTTCATGTAGCATCCCAAGAAAGAGCTGAACTCCCTCTTTGAAGAAATACTCTTTTGAAATTACCAGATCATAACGCTCATTTCTGACCGGTATGTATTCCATGTCTAACAAGCCTGCAACCCCTGAAATGGCCATCCCGCAGTCTGCTCGACCGGATAGTATCTCGATGCCGACATCCACATGCTTCTCGACTTCTTTTTCGTAGCCCTTTAACGATGAGGTTTCTATTCCATGCTTCCTGAGTTCCTTGTCCAACAGGAGTCTTGTTCCGGTGCCCAAACGTCTGTTCACAATTGAGACATCTTCACGTCCAAAGTCTTGTATGCCTGAAATTTTTTTTGGATTTCCTTTGGCTAACAGAAGGCATTGCTCACGAATGCAAAAGTTTACCACCGCCGGCATTTGTCCCAATTCCTGTGTGACATAAGAAAAATTGTACTCTTCCTCCTTTTCCTGAATCAGATGACTAGTGGCCATGTGACACAAAGATCGCCTCAAGGCTTTCAACCCTCCCATACTGCCCAAATTGCCGAACACTACAAGATGGTCTTTGTAGAGCCTGTTGTACAGAGACATGGCTCTGTCCAGAAGTAAGTCGTTGCTTCCCGCTATTATTAGCAGGCCATTATAGTTGGGCAATGGATCACGCCCCAAAGGAAGATTCACGGCAGAATTCTCAATCCACTTGTCTACGAGTTCAGCCGGAAACAACCATTTACCCGTCACTTTTGTGGCTGGCAGACCTTTATCTGATACCAGCGCATAAACCATCTTTTCATTTACATCCAGAAGTTGAGCCACTTCCTTGGTTGAGAGAAGACGTTTCATTTGGCCTGACCTCCACCTGATAAACTCGTGAAACACGTTTTAATAGTTATCAGTTTTAGTAATACTATGTCAATTTCAAACTTGTTGACTATGATAATGGCCATGTGTTAATCCTTATAATTACTTATAAGGATAATAAAGGATGGTTTGCCCGCTTTTGGGGCTCAGTCTACTTGCGTCGTTTCCGCATCTTTTGTTGGTCAAACTTTATTGTCATACCGGTCAGTTACTTTCAAACAGACCCAGAATCTAATCGATTGGAGCAGTTTCATGAGAAAAGCATTGATCTTGGGTATCGTCTTAACGCTTATTATCGGGGTGCATTCCAGCGCCTACAGTGAACAAATCCTGCGTCTGGCAACAACCACATCAACCGAAAATTCCGGGTTGTTAAATTCTATTCTTCCCCCATTCGAAAAAGCCAACAATGTAAAAGTAAATGTTATATCGGTCGGAACCGGCAAGGCAATCAAGCTGGGAGAAAATGGTGATGTAGATGTTGTTCTGGTTCATTCCAGGCCTGCTGAGGACAAATTCGTGGCTGACGGCTTTGGCGTTAACAGAAAAGATGTCATGTATAATGATTACCTCATAGTAGGGCCGAATGAAGACCCGGCCAAGATCAAGGGAGAAAAATCGGTTGTCGAGGCTTTCAAGAAAATGGATGACACCAAAGGGCTTTTTGTCTCTCGATCTGATCAGTCCGGAACACACATGAAGGAACTGGAGATATGGAAGATTGCCGGAGTTGACCCTTCAAAAGCTAACCGCCTAGAGGCCGGTCAGGGCATGGGGCAGGTTTTGCAGATGGCCTCGGAGAAAAAAGCGTACACTTTGACTGACAGAGGCACCTATGCGTCAATGAAGGATAAACTGGATCTCACACCCATAGTTGAAGGAGACAAACTCCTTTTCAATCCTTATGGTGTGATCGCAGTAAATCCCGAAAAACACAAAAATGTGAACAAAGCCATGGCGCAAAAATTTATAGAATTTCTTGTGTCACCTGACGGACAAAAACTTATTTCGGACTTCAAGGTTCAGGGACTGACCCTGTTTTTTCCCAGCGCAGCAAAATAAACCAAGCCAATAGCTTGGGGCCCTTACAAAAAACGCCATGTGAAATCATGGCGTTTTTTATCATAACGCTTCTATGGTTGTCCAAAGGATGGGATGGCTGATTCAATCCAGAATATGACAGGCGAAAACTTCCGGGTCAATATGCTTCTGAAATAGAATCCGGAATGTAGTTCCAGAATTTGCATTGGATTCCACTTCTATTTTTGCGCCGTGTTCTCCTACGATGCGTTCAACTATGGTGAGGCCCACTCCTACCCCAACAGAGCGAGTGCTGAAGAACGGGTTGAATATGTACTCCATATCGGAATCGTTAATGCCTGAGCCGTGATCTTCAACTTCCAATATTACGTTCAAATCATTGATGAACAGTCGAACAACTATTGATGAGCCTTCCGGAGAAAAATCTATCGCATTGTCAATCAAGTGAGTCACAGCGATTTCCAAAAGTTTGGGATCAAAATACTCGAGGCAGTCAAATTCCGTCTTGTCTACAAAATAAATCTCAATATTACGTTTGTCCGCCTTTTGACGCATCCTTTGAATTGTATTGTTCAGCACTGCAGACATCCTTGCTTCAACCGGTTTGATCAGAGGCAGGTTTGCGCAGTCCTGTATTTGATCCACAACGTCTTCCAATCGCCTCACTCCATCCATGATATTCATGGCGTACTGTCTTATCTCATCAGAATCATGGTTTATTTTAATTATACGATTGGCAAACCCTCCTATGGTTACGACTGGATTTCTGATTTCATGGGCCACCCCCATGGCCAGTTTGTTGAGACTTCTTATTTTTTCTTTGGCTATCCTCTGTTTTTCCTCATTAAGCCGCTTTTCTCTCTCCCTGAGCAGGTGAATTTCCGTTATATCCCTGAATATGGCCACAAATCCAATCAATCTCCCCTCGTCCTGGCGCGGATCAATCAAGTATGAGGTAGTAGCCGCCAACCTCTTGATTTCCCCGTTGGGGTGAAAGTAATCAACTTCCTCGTAATCGTGAATCCGTTTTTCCCAAATGGCATTTGTCAGTATCTGGTTAAATGCGTAATTTTCGTCCGCAAGAAAAAAAGTTAGCCCAAGTCCCTTCTCTTTGATAGTTTCAGGCAAGAACCCCAATATCTGTTCACTGTTTTTATTTGAGAACAAGACTTCACCGTCATGGTTGATTACAATCAGGCAATCAGCCATGCCGTCAAAAATACTATCGACAATGAGTGGGTCCATCATTTGGAACACTTCCTGAGGGTAGAAAACCAACCTGTCAATTGAAAAACTTGTTCGGATCTTTCAGAAAGTCTGAGTAGAATTTGTAACTGTCGGTGTTCTGCCACAGGACTGGCTTGACTCCGTTATCGTCGAAATGAAATATCTGACTGTCCGGACAGGCAAGAATCACCGGGGAAAGTGTAGAAATGAAATACTGCTTATCTCCATTTTTTATGTTTGCTCTCAGGATTTTAACAAATTCCACCTGATTTAGCGGATCCAGAGCCGACTCGGGTTCGTCAATAATGTATAGTCCGTCCAGCTTGAAACTATAGCCGTTGAAAAATCTGAGAAACGACTCCCCGTGTGACAGCGTGTTCAAGGAGGTTCCACCGAAATATGAAAGCCGTCCGGGGTCGTCCAGACAAATGTCGTCAAGGCTTGCGGCAAAATTGAAAAAGACCTCCGCCCTGAAATAAGAGCCGTACGGTTTGCGTTTGTCCCACTCCAGAGATATGTGTTTAAACAAAAGCGATTCATGAGGATTGGCATGATATGAGTGTGTTTTAACGCCACCCCATGGTAGCAAACCGCTTTTTCTGGCCAAAGCGTCCAGGAGGGTAGATTTGCCTGAACCGTTATGCCCCGTAAAAAAAATTATGTCACGAAAGAAACGAAGATTTATCTTTTGGCGCAGACTTGGAACATCAAACGGATAGCGGTCCGCAAACGGGAATTGTTCAGGATCTATAAAAACAGATTTAATAAACATTGCAGTTTGTTAAACGGTAAATTTCCACTGGCAAAAGCGTTCCGGAGGATGAGGATCGAGTGGGGCGTGAATACATTCAACCTTTATATTGGGGTCAATAATGTGAGCGAATGCTTCAAACTCCGCAAAATGCATTTCCTTGCACTGGTATTCAGGCAAATTTCGTTTCAGTCTGGATTCCTGTGTTACACAGTGAGGTACGGAAATGATCACAGCATCATCGTCTCTTGTTATCTCGTAATCAACTATGATCTTCCATGGGAAATAGTCTTGAGCCTTTACAAAACCGTCCAATCCCTTCTCAACAATTTCGTATCTCTTCAATATGTCCTTTGCCGCTAAACCGGCGGCCCTTCTCCACACCCTTTCATTGATTTGATTGGCTACATCCGTGCCGTATTGTTCCTCTACGAATATGTACCAAAAAGAATCTACAACCCTGTAATGCCAGAAAAGAAAATCAAGATAGTTCCTCAAGTCTTTCCGTTCTAGTTCGTCGATAATCATTGCAACATCCCCCAAAAATTGATACGAAGATTTTACTTTGAAATATTATTTCGTTATTGTCAACGAACTTAGACCTCTCTGGCGCCCTTATGAGATAACAGTCAGAGATGAAACTATTATTCACATCCATATCATCTGATAACAAAGGGGCTTGAGCAATGTCTGTCAGATATGCGTTATGTTATATTTTTGTCGCTTTAATGTTAGGTCTGCCCGAAGTTTACGCTCAGCAAAGATTCCAGATGCCCAATGTCGGCAACCTTAAAAGTCTTACTACCCAGATGACGGATCGAGCGCCGGACATTCCGGGAAAAGAGACCACCATGACTTTTTATTCCGGCGCCAACGGGGATATCATTACGGTGTACACATACAAAGCGAGAAATGTAGCTTTCAGCACCCACAACAACAGTGATATTCAAAAAACATACAGATTATTCGTAGATTTTACCGGGGAGAGACTGTTCCAGGAAATCCCGCCGGGATCGAACTGGACTTTACCCCCGTGGTCGAGATAAAACAGCCGATTGTTCGACTAAAATGATATTTGTTCTCTCATTCAGGGGTTTAAATGCATGAACTAGCTATAGTTGAATCTATCATGGAGACTTTGACGGATCAGCTAAAAATACATAACTGCTCAAAAATAATTAGTGTGAATCTGGAATTCGGAGCCATGACGGCAGTTATGCCGGCCGCAATAGATTTTGCTTTTGAGGCCTTGTCAAAAGGAGGACCTGCAGAAGGCGCAATAATCCATACGACAATTATTCCTATAAAAGCCTTGTGCATTGATTGTGGTAAAGGGGCAACGCTTGAAAACTATATTCCGTTTTGTCCTGAGTGTGGGACTGGAATCCTACAGATTATTCAGGGCAGAGACGAGATGCGCATCGCTTCCATTGAAATTCAGTAATCGCCCAGGCTATGGCGAAACAGTTGAGGGAAAAGGGCGTGTCGCTTCATGATGCTTTTCACCTGAAACAGTTCTGTCTCCAATCCATGCCCCTCCGAGGTAAAAGGTAAAAGGCCAAAAGCCAAGGGGCCCACAGTTATGCATGCCTCGGAGACATGATCGGATACGGACCGAATCCAAATGAATGTCTTGAGAAAATCAGCTCCCTGGACAACCCGGTCGTTGTCATGGGTAATCATGAGTGGGCGGCCCTAAATCTGGAAGAGTCAGCCGGCTTCATGAATCCGATGGCCCGCGACGCCATTGTCTGGACTAAAAAGAATCTGACCCCCGACAACATGGCATATATCGCAGAACTTCCAGATAAGGTTGAAATAGATCGATTTACCCTAATATTAGGTATTGTCTTCCGAGGATTCCAGGGCATACAGTGACGCCCCCAAGGCTCCGGTGATCTGGGGGTTCGGTGGCGCCACTATCGGGCATGGCGTGTGTGTTTGCATCAATGTCATCAGAAAAGGATTGTGCTCGATGACTCCTCCAGTCATGACAATTTTGTCTGTGAGGGTATCCATCTCAAGTATTCTTTTAACCACAGAGTGAAAAAGGCCTCTCACTATCCTGTCCACTCTGTGGCCTGCTTTAATCTTTTCCAGCACCTCCGTGGCAGAGAAAACCGTGCAATAACTTCCCAAGACAATTTCCTTGTCCGCTTGTTCAGCCAATGAGTTTAGTTTGTCTATTGGCAATCTCAATCTAAGGGCCATTTCTTCAAGAAAAGCTCCTGTGCCGGCAGCGCATTTCCTGTTCATCTTAAAGCTTACGCGTCTGCCGTGAGAGTCGAGCTTGATCACCTTGTTGTCCTGCCCACCGATATCGATAACGGTTATGGGGCCTCCGAAGAAATGAAAACAGCCCCTACCGTGACAAGCGATTTCAGTCATGGATCCGTTGGCAAAAGTTACGCTGTTTCTGCCATAGCCCGTAGAATAAACCGCAATGTCATCATTAACCGACAACTTCGCTTCGGACAGACAATCATTCCACACACCTTTGGCTGCTGCTACAAAGTCTGTCGCCGAATAGGTGACCTTAGCAGCGAGGATGTTACCCTCCTGGTCAATAATGACACCTTTGGTGGTGCATGAACCGACGTCCACTCCGCCTGCAAACCTGGATTTCATAACGAGTTATCTCACTTTTCGTCTAGTTGCTCTACGAAAGCTTCTATGTTGGTTCTCGCCTGTTCCTCAGAATAGCAGCGCAAGTCGTTGAGATCACCGTTTACCACCAAAACAGGCAAATTAAGCCTGTCTCGCATCCTCTGCGGCATCATGTAGCGACTGTTGGAATTATTTGGGCATGTCTTGGCGTCATGAAATATAATCCCGTCGATGGAGAATTTTTTTATCCAGGCTTCCATATAGGCTTCCTTGTACGAATCGTCGCGCACTATGAACAGTTCTGTGTAGGCTCTAGCCATGGACTCCAATGGGCGAGCAGGATCAAAGGCATCGAATATCCAGCTATTACAATATGTTGACGCCACAACATTTGTATTTAGCGCAGAAAATTGCTGACTGAGGTCTCTGAGTTTTCCCCAGATGGGCATACCATCCCAGTAGATCCGGTGAGACTCACCTTCCACAGCGGCAACCTTGTCGGTTATGCGCTGCTTCAATTCATCGAGCAGGGTTTTGTAATAATCGACGGCTTGGGGGAGTCCTCTGAGGACCACTGCAGGCCCCATGTGTATGGTGGAATCGAAGAATGTCAAGGGCGCCGGTATGGTTGCTCCGCACTCCAGGACCTGCCGCCACAGTCTGGTGCATTCCAGAGAGAGGCCGACAACTTCTCGAAGCCTGTCAATATCGAATTTCACTCCGGAAACGTCTTCGAGGACAGGTATCATGGTTTTTATCTGAGCTACCAGGTCGTTGATGTGAAAATCCTCTACCGCCTGAATATTCCTGTGAGTATGAATGCCCACAATTGGAACATTCCACTCTCTGGCGTAATAGGCAAACCAGTCTTGGACGTCCCTGCACTGATTGGTGTTGTAAACCAGGACGTCAGCTTTGGGGACTTTCTCTATGCCATATGCTTTGGTTAGAGGAGTGCATCCTCTGACGTATGCTCCAATGTCGGCAGTAAGGTAAGAGCAAATGTCAGGAGAATAGCCCATTGCGTTGGCGGCAGGAATAAGATCGGTAGCCATTCTTGTAGCGCCGAGCATGGCGCCGTGGTTTTCCGGATAGTAGACTTCGAATCCCAAGGAATGAAGAAGTTCGGCCGGTCCGACGGAAGTGCACCAGGCTATCTTTTTGCTCCCATCCTTGCTTACCCTGTCCAAACTCAGGAAGTGATCCGCCATTATCTGCTTCATCTTGGATGTCGCAGCTATCGACTTTGTCTTTGATTTTTCTGATTCAGCCACTATAAACCCCAAACTAGATTTGATCTGTTCTCTAACAGAAACCGGCCCACTGCCAAAGGCGCACGCACTAGTCAAGATACCCCACACTGGCATGCACGGTCGCAATGTCAAGACGCGCAAATTCACAAATACTTGTCAACAAATATGAAAGAGGCTCAAAAAGCCGTCAGATGACCCTACGCTGACCGCATTTCTTGATCCATCTGAATTTGGAGCATTTGCCCCAGCGGTTCACCCGGACACATTGCTTCACATAATAACAGCCAGTCACAGGATAATAGTACCGATAGGACATTTTTGATTCAGTCCCTATTTTAGTGGAGGCGGCCGGCCCTGCCTGCCGGTTTTCAGACGCCATTGCCACGGAACACATCAGCATGACTGACGCAGTCAATGCCACCATTATGTTTGAGATACGATGTTTCATCTGCGACCTCTCCATAAGTTTTTTCCTCATATCATATTATGCCTGCAGTTGATATTTCTCAAGGTCTTAACTTTAAATTCTGACAGACCTTATTAGTGTTGATTTCCCAACCAGCTAAAGTCACTGATGTTCTTCAAGAGCTTGCCTAAATTTTTTGTTTAGGATAAATAAAGGCGCATGAACCTTTTCCTACAAAAGGAGTCCTAATTGTGGCTTGATTTTAAAGGTTTTCCAGAACTGGAGCCTTAACTACACTATTTTCACGGAAGTGCGCATGAAGGCAATTGGAAAGGCTATAATTTACCTGGCTAAAATTGGGGCGTATCTGATTTTCCTGGTGGCGACTGTTGCGATTCTTCTTTGGGGCATGGAGAAATTCTCCGCTTATGCCCTGAGCAAATCATATCTCGGCACGGTATACCACCATGACTTCGATATGGTTAGAAAGGATGCTACACAACCGGTTTCAAACTATGATTACGATTTCACTCCGGGTGCGTGCGTCGAGTTCAACATTTTGAAAGGTAATCAGTATGAATACGCCAACAACGCTGGATTTCGCGAACCTAGGGAAATAACTGTAGATAAACCTGACGATGAGTACAGGATATTTCTCACGGGAGGCTCGACTGCTTTTGGACTTGGCGCAATTGGGGAAGCCGTCAATCTGAACAACCATTATAGTATAGAATACCGTGAGACCATCTCTCATTTCATGGAGATGATACTGAACGCTACTGCTCCTATCGAGGGGAAAAAGATAAGGGTTTACAACACGGCAGTATGGGGGCACTCATACCAGCACCTTTTGATAAGATACCCTGTAAAACTGCGCCAGTACAAACCGGATCTCATAATTTCTCTGGATGGCGCAAACGAATTGCCTCTAGTCAGCAAACTGATACCTGACTGGAATTACTTTCACGAAGGCCAGTACAATAATATTATTAGAGATATTTATTCTTACAGCAACTCTGGACTGGCGTCGTACTTGACATTATGGTTAAAAAACAACACTTTTTTAATGACGTATCTATGGGCTGGACAGGACATTTTTCAGGAATTGAATGTCAGGGCTCCTGTTCACAAAGCCGTCATTGAAGGCAATGAAGGTGATACCAAATCTTCCGGAAATTCGGTTGAAGAAATGTCCAGAATGTTGGACCGAAACATAGACACCGTTGTTCGAGTTGTAGAGGACTACACATCATCAATACAGAATGACGGCATACCGCACATACTGGCAATGCAACCGTGGCTCTATCTGAGCAAGAAACCCATGAGCACCCAGGAAAAGGCGGTTAACGAATTGCCGGGCTTCAAGCAGTATTACGGTGTTCCTTCAGATAAAACTTACAAGCTATTGGTAGATAAAATTGTTGCCAGCGCTCAAAGAAAGAACTATTTTGTTGCGGATTTTTCAGATTATTTTGATGACGTTTCTGAATGGGTTTTCCTGGACTGGTGCCATTTGACAAGCGGAGCCAACTATCTACTTGCAAAGGAACTTTCAAACCTGGTCAAGGAGCACATATTTCAACGACAGCTTTCGGCCGGAGATTCGACAAATGACAAGAATTCATTCTTTTGGGATCTTGCCGCATCGTCAAAAGTAGTTTATCCAACTTCGGAAGCGGACAGGGCTAATCTGGCGCAGAATGCTCTTCGGGGTTACCCGGGAGAGACTCAGTTCGAATTCTCGCCAAAAAATCCTGATGAAAAACGTGAAATCATTCTGGACCTGCAGAAAGTCTACCCGCTCAGTCGCATCAGGATAGTCTGGGGAGATGAGAATTCAACGCCGGCTGAATGGGAAATGGAATATTCTTCGGATATGAACGACTGGCAAACATTTGTTAAGTCCACCTCCAGTGAAATAGACTGGTATTCCAGGTGGCCCGGATATGAACATTATCTCGCCGAACCGGTCAAAGCGAGATATTTAAGATACCGGCCAATCAATGATCCCAATTCAGAAATGAAATTACGATTAATCAGCGCATATCGGTAGGTTTAAATGAATATACTCGGCCTTTCTGCTTTCTATCATGATAGCGCGGCATGTCTGGTCAAGGACGGAAAAATAGTCGCAGCGGCCCAACAGGAACGTTTTACCAGAGTCAAACATGATCATCGTTTTCCCTTGGACGCCATCAATTTTTGCCTGAAGGCTGGCAAAATAACATCCAGGGATCTGGACTACGTTGTCTTTTATGACAAGCCTTTCATAAAGTTCGAGCGCTTGCTTGAAACATACGTCTCTTATTCGCCCAGGGGATGGGCGTCATTCTTGATGGCGATGCCGTTATGGCTAAAACAGAAACTGCACATGCCAAAGTTAATCCGGAAAAGTCTGGATTACGATGGCGAGATAATTTTTCCGGAACACCATGAGTCACATGCGGCGAGCGCATTCTTCCCCTCGCCTTATAACAGGGCTGCCTTTCTGACCATGGATGGAGTGGGTGAATGGACTACAACCAGTTTTGGGGTCGGTGAGGGATCGAAAGTCAGGATAGATTACGAAATCAAATTCCCACATTCCTTGGGCCTTCTGTATTCCGCTTTCACCTATTTCACCGGATTCAAAGTTAATTCAGGGGAATACAAACTGATGGGGCTGGCCCCTTATGGAAACCCCAAATACGTAGACACAATCATGAATGAA
>CAZGVM010000050.1:0-5478 GCA_964528855.1 uncultured Desulfomonile sp.
CCCGAAACCTATCATGGCCCCCACGATCGAGTGTGTGGTTGAAACAGGCAAGTTTTGATATGTGGCAAGACAGACCCATAGAGAAGCGGACAATAGCGCTGACAACAACCCAAGAAGGATTATCTTGGGATCACCTATGACCTGAGAGTCTATTATCCCTTTTCTGATTGTTTGAGCAACATGCGATCCTACCAGAGTAGCCCCAAGGAATGTTAAAATGGTGGCTACGAACAGTGCCTGACGCAGGGTTATGGCCCGAGAGCCCACGGCTGACGCCATGGAATTAGCCACATCGTTGGCACCGATGTTCCAGGCCATATAAGCCCCGGCAAGCACACTAAACACAATTATGGATGTCTCTACATACACTGGATCAGGTAGTCCTCGCCGGCATATAAAATACTGTTAAAAGAACTTCCGGAAAAATTTTCAGAGGGATTTCCTGATACAGAGATCAGGAACATGCCCATATCTCCTTCATAATCCCACATCTTTCACAGCAAGGGTGTTCCAGCTTCAATCTACCATCTGGCAATCGATGCCCAACAGCCAACAAACAAAACCCGGGAAATCTGAATCAAACCTGACGCCATGATCAAGAATCTACCCGGCCCTGATCATCAGCTTCCTGAAGCTTGAGCATTTTCCTGTGAAACGTGTTGCGACTCATCCCCAAACTCTTGGCTGCCCTCAGCTTGTTTCCTCTGCTACGTTCAAGGACCTTGATAATGAGACGTTTTTCAATCTCACCCATTATCAGGGGGTGAATGCCGTCAATATCGTTATCAACAAGGTATTCCACCAAAGAATCAAGAGATTCCGTAATGTTGGAGCCCATTCTGACCTGGGCCGGACACTGTCTGTCCAACTCGCAAACTTCTCCGAGTGGTGTCGTAACATCCTCATTTTTGGATTTCATGAAATTACGACCTTTCCAAAAAAGTTTCTGATGAGGTCAACGATCACTGTCGGATCAGTTTCCCGAAACACCTGGAATCTGAAATCTGTCCCGTTTGGAAAACCTTTGGAATACCATCCCAGATGCTTGCGCATCCGTCTGACTCCTACTTTGTCGCCAAAGGTCTCAATCTGGTCCATAAAATGTCGGTAGATAGTATCAGAAACCGTCTCGTCAACCAACACTTTTTCTTCTTTCTGCAAGGATGACATGATCAGGCTGGGCAACCAAGGCCTTCCAAGGGCTCCTCTACCAATCATGACTCCGTCGCATTTTGAGGAATCCATTAATTCCCGGGCATCCTCCACCTGGTTTATGCCCCCGTTGGCGATCACCGGAATCGATAGCCGTGATCTTATCTCTGCAATCAATTCAGCGGAAACCGGACCCGAATGACCGGCGGACCGTGAGCGACCATGTACTATGATGGCATCGACACCTTCCTGCTCCGCCATAGTGGACAGTTCCGGAGCCGTAAAGCTCTTGTCATCCCAGCCCAATCGCATTTTTATGGTTAATGGAATCGAGATTGATCTGCGTACCGATCGAATGATTCGTCCAGCCAGGTTCAGGTCTTTCATCAAAGCCGCCCCTGAGCCCGATCCGACCACTTTTCGGGCCGGACAGCCCATATTCATGTCTATTGCCGAGGCCCCCAAGCTCTCAAGAAGAGCCGCAGCCCCAGACATTACGTCTGGGTCTTTGCCGACAATCTGAAAAAACACAGGAACAAAATGTCTCGTGAGGTCGATCGTTTCAAGAGACTTTCGTGACCTTAGGGCTGCGTGAGCGCTGATCATTTCGGTCCATAATGCTGAGACTCCAAAATGCTGGACTATTCTTCTGAACGGCGCGTCGGTTATTCCCGCCATTGGAGCCAAACAGACATTTCCATTTAACTCCAGGCTAGCTATTTTCATTTTCAGATTTTGGTCCTTGTCCTGACCTCAACTGATAGACTTTCTGCTTGGCGCGAGTGACGGCGAGGGATCCGCCAGGCACATTCTTGGTTATGGTGCTCCCTGCTCCTATGACGCAACCTTCCCCTATCGTCACCGGCGCCACAAACTGGACATCAGAACCGACAAAACAGTGATCGCCTATAGATGTTTTGTGTTTCTTTTTTCCATCGTAGTTACACGTAATGGTACCGCAGCCTATGTTGACGTTCTTCCCTATGTCACTGTCTCCAAGATAAGTAAGATGTGACGCTTTGCTTCCATCGCCCAGGACCGTCTTCTTGATTTCTACAAAATTGCCCACTCTGCAATTCTTCCCAATCTTTGCGTCAGCCCTCAGGTGCGCCATGGGACCGACCGCCGCCGATTCTGAAACCAGGCAGCGGTCCAGTCTTGACCCTAGAAGGATCCTGGAGTCATCCCCTACACGGCAGTCGGATATGAAAACATGAGGCTCTATCACACATCTCTCACCAATAACGGTAGGTCCCGTGATGACAACCCCCGGCCAAACAACAGTATCTAGCCCGACGCTTACATCCCAGTCTATGTAGGTTGTATCCGGATCAACAATCGTGACACCTTCCCGCATGTGTTTTTCAGCCACGCTCTGGTAGATTCTCTTGGACACAAAAGCGAGATCAGCCCGGGAATTTATGCCTGAAGCCTCAGAGAAGTCCTCGATTCGGTAGGCGTGAACCGCAATTCCGTCTTTGTTGGCTTCCTCGATTATGTCGGTCAAATAGTATTCCCCCTGGGCATTGTTGGGCTTCAACCTATTGAGAAGATCGAACAAAAGCTCCGATTCCACAATGTAAACGCCAGCGTTAATTTCATTGATAAGTCGCTCATATTCATCTGCGTCTTTTTGTTCTACAATACTTGTTACCAATCCGAGTTCGGACCGCTTGATTCTTCCATAACCATAAGGATTTTCCACCATGGCTGTCATGACCGTCATTCTAGCCTGAGCCGACTCGTGGAAATCGATCATGGACTTCACAGTGGCGCTTTTGACCAGGGGGATGTCTCCACACAAAACGAGTATCCGGCCATTAAAACCGGTAAACGCATTTCGAGCGGAATCAACGGCATGACCCGTGCCAAGTTGAGGTTCCTGTAATTCAAAAGTGAGACCCTGCCCATGAAGGCTTTCCCTGACGCTGTCAGCCCGGTGTCCCACGATCATGCATATTTTATCAATCACGGCCGTTCTGGCTGCATCAAGCACATAGGCTATCATTGGTCTTCCTGCGACCTCATGCAACACTTTGCATCTATTGGACTTCATTCGTGTGCCTTTACCCGCCGCCAGCACAATCGCCGCGTATTCAAACATATTAAAAACCAGACCCTTCGATAAGAATATTCGTTGAATAGTTATACCGAACGTAATAGGCTGTCAAGCGGAGCTTAGGCTCAATGCGCCCATTTTTATCAGGATGCTCAACAGCTTTAAGTTATTGGAGTTTCATTGGATTCATTGCGAAAATTCAAAATAGGAGTTATGGGATCCGCCAGGGAGCCTGAAAATTCTCTCTCTGGCAAAAAGGCATTTGCTATCGGCAAACAATCCGCCCTTCACGGCGCCGTCCTGCTGACCGGAGGATGCCCGGGTTTGCCTCATAGCGCTGTGCTTGGGGCGATTGAACACGGGGGAATGACGATTGCGATCTCTCCGGCCATGAACCGTATGAATCACCTTAATGATTTCGGTTATCCTGTCGATTCTGAGACCATGATCTTCACGGGTATGGGCAACAAGGGTAGAAACGTGGTGTTGGTCAGAAGCTGTGACGCCTGTGTGTTTGTTGCGGGCGGAATGGGAACCTTGAACGAATTCACCATCGCGTTTGACGATTTTTGCGAAAATAATGTGATAGGAATACTGGAGTCCAGCGGCGGATTCTCAGATAAATACTTGGAACTTGCCGGAGTGTCGGGAAAGAAAACCCGAGCCGCAATATTGTCCAACCCTGATCCTATCGTTCTTGTTGATAGCATTATCGAACACTTAGGAAAGCTGAACCTCAACGACGCCATATGTTGACACCGGACCTGTCACTTTCAGATTTCATTGCAGATGATGTCCTAGACATTCAGCTAATCTGCGATGGCGATCGTTTTGCGCCCATGAACGGCGTTTCGATCTTCCGCAATCGGGTTACCTCCGCTTCAAACAGGCTCACAATGGGTGTAATGTTAAAACCTGGTGAAATTGGGACTTTTGACGCTCTGGAATTAGACATCGAAAATCTTTCGATCGACTCAGCCCTAGTGGGGTTGACGCTGCGTCATGGCACGGAAAATCAAGATAAATCGAGCGCTGATGTATCATTTAGCGGTGGCAGAGAACTCCTCGAACAGTTGACCAGAACCAGACTTACCTTCCCTTTAGAGAGCTTAGGCTTCTATGGGAGAACCCCTGATTGGAATACAGCCAGTTTTATTGAAATTTTCATCATTCGTGATCGCGATCAGCTCTCTTTTGACTCCATATCCATCAAACTCTTTGGACTGTATGGTCTCAGGCGACGAAAGCCCAACGGACCAAGGCTCCAGCTTTGCGGCCTTGCAAAAATTCTTCGATGTGATTTCGAGGGGTTGACTTATTTTAGACCATCAGAAAAAACGACTCCGGTATTTTATAGGAATGCTCCCAGGACAAATCAACCTGTTCCTTTCACCATCTCAGATGAAAGTTATGACATCCCAGCTCCCCATCCTTACCCTCCCGATTCGGCGGACAGGATAATGAGGGGAATAATTATGGGCGAGCGTTTTCCAGGTAATCCGGCTTGGTCTCATAATCCTCTCGGCGCCCACGAATGGACCCATTTCCTCAACAGACATCACTTTTTGAGACCGTTGGCGTTACAGACCGCAAAAACAGGCCGTTCCGAATGCGTATCAATTATTGACAAAACAATCAGCGACTGGATTTTGTCAAACCCTGTGCCCATGAAATCAAACGGAGGCGCCGGTCCAACCTGGGAAACGCTTACAGTGGCCTGGCGGTTGAGAGAGTGGTTTTGGGTAATTGGACTTATATGGGACCATCCATCTTTCTCTGTAGAAACCAGACTCTTGATGTTAAGATCCATCTGGGAGCACGCCAGGTCATTGATGGATCATCGAGGACACCCGAATAATTGGATAATTGTCGAGTCCTGCGCCCTGGCGACAACAGGACTCCTGTTCCCGCAGTTTCAGGAAACCCAAACTTGGTTTCAAGAGGGCGCTAACAGGATTTATCAAAATTGTGAAAAACAGTTTTTTGGCGATGGCGCCCATTTTGAACTCTCACCTCTTTATCATTCAATATGTCTGAATTCTCTTTTCGAATTCAGGTCCGTAGCCGCTTTCAGATCGATAGATGTGCCCACCGGATTTGACTCAAAGCTTCGAAGAGCGGCCTCCTTCCTGAGTTCGCTCAAACGGCCCGACGGAACATGGCCCTCTATTAATGACTCCGGCGGAGTTCGAAGCGATTACTCCCCATTGACTCGGAGGATATACAAATTCTTGGGAGAATTGCCCACAACTCATGACGCTGTTTTT
>CAZGVM010000050.1:5488-8046 GCA_964528855.1 uncultured Desulfomonile sp.
GAAGAAAATTTTTATATTCCAGAACCTGAACACTTTCCTGATTGCGGATTGGTGATCATGCGTTCAGGCAATGATGAGTCCGACAACTTTCTCATTTTCAGGTCAGGACCGGCGGGAGCCGCTCATGCTCACGACGACAATCTCTCTTTAGACGTCTGTTTCAATGGTCATCCTGGCCTTATCGATCCTGGAATCAAAGAGTATGCCCCTGGTCCTTTGTCCGAATACTATCGATCAGCGAGGTCGCATAATACTGTCCTGGTGGATGGTTTAGAGCCCTCGAGGGCTTCTCTCAATTATCAAAGCCGTATACGTCCTGCAGATAAGAATTTGATAGTGGGGCGTGCCGGGAATTTAATTGTAGCCCACGGGGTTCGTAAAAAAGAGGAATTCGAGCAGGTGGAGCATTTCCATTTGACGCGGACTGTGATCTTCGTTAGAGGCATGTTCTGGATCATTCGAGATTTCATAACCGGCAAACAGCGGCATAATGTTTCCACTTCATGGAAATGTCATCCTTCTGATGTGCAGGTGGAAGAGTCGTCATTAATCGCCACTGTTACCAACGCAAAGGGACTTCATTTTCAGATTGTCCCGATGTTTATGGAAAATGCGCCGAGTTGTCTTGTTTTGCAGGGGTCACATGAGCCACCTGGCGGATGGGCGGCAATCGACGGGAAAGATGTCCCTTCCCCCTTGATTGAATACACCTTTGAATCCAATCTCCCGATGACGCTTTTCTGGGGATTGTTCCCATCAGGCCGGTCGGGAGATTTTCCGTTTGTAACAAACATCATCTCCCTGTCAAACGGCGAAGTTTGCATAAAGGTTCAGCATCCGGATTGTGGTTTGAATGAAATCAGGGTTGGCCCTCTTGAAAACCAGTCGATGTGTGAAATACAAAAAATTGTTTCAAAGCTAGTTTATCTCAAGAAATGACGCAACTGTAACAGTCTGGAGTGGTTGATTAATTTGTCCGGCCGTTCAGAGCGCTTCAGATAAGGCCTGAGATGCCGACCAAACCCATGATCAGGAACAGAAGTCCAATCAAAACTGAAATCACAATGAAGGCCGGCGCCAGGGTGACTAGCAATGCCCGAGCCGTACTAACTTGACCCACCACTTTTATCCCGATCAGGGTAATCCAGAAGCTCCATATTCCGGCTATTAACCACCCAACAAAAGGAAGGGCATAAAATATGTTCGGTCCGGAGGAATAGGCCACTATCCTGAGGGTAATCTGAAATTTTTCCCGGCCGGCCCCGAATATTATCATGCTCAGATGAAGAATCATTGAACCAAAATAAAGTTCAATGAAAAGTAGAATAGGTAAAGCCATTATCGACGATATCGCCATGTGTTTTACAAGGGCGCCGTGAGTCATAACCGGTGATTCAACAAAAAGACCCGACAGGAGTCCTAAAATGGCCCCAACAACTCCCATTATCATATAGAACAGTACCGGCAACCACCATTTTCCCGTTCGGGGCATCCTGCTGAAATAATCGACAGGATTCATCAATGTCTGTTTTATCGTCAGTAACAGTCCATTGAAAAAACCTGTTGTGTTCTCATCTTCCCAAGGGCTTACATATTCCTGACGCTGGTTAGGTTCAACGATTGTGGAATTGATCGGTGAATCATCCGAGGCAGCTTGAAAAGAGCCACGGCTCTCCGGCTCAAGGTTCAAAACCTGTGAGAGTTTCTCTCCGCAATGGCTACAATAGTGCTGCCCTTTTTCAAAATTTATTTCCAGGCCACATTTTGGACAATTCAATTTTAGCTCCTATGTTCGCTGGCAGCTTTGGCAAAACATTTGGACAAGGTTTGATTCACAAACAGACAACCTAAAAGACATCAGCCGAAAAAGCGTAGATTTCGGTATCATTTTCTTTCCATGCGTCAGGATGAAGTCCTGCTTTTCGACATGTCTCACTCAGAAAGGTCTCGACATCCCAATCTCTCTCGGATGCGACTTGAGGCAACAGTAAGCCAGATCTGGCGCCTTTACGTATCAGGAGACCGTGCAGACCGATTTTTATGTCTTCCACATTCTCGACACGCTCAAATGGTGTCAAGACGGATACCTCGTAATCCAGATATTTTAATTCATCAGTGGCCACAGGCCGAAAACGGGGATCATGAGAACATGCTGATTGAGCCATTTCCTGAATTGTAAGATAAAGAGGTCTGGAAGCCTGTAGAGACCCAATACATCCTCTAAGCATGCCCTTTTTGTAAATGGTGACGAAAGCGCCTCTAGGTTCCGATAGCCTCTCAGTGAAAGGATCAATTTTGGAGACATTTTTACCTTGACTCACTTCTTCTACGGTCTGCTTTACTACTTCAAGAAGCCGGGCCTTCTCCTCCGAGGTCAAGCCCAGATCAACTCCTACTTTTTTTTCCATGCTCGCCCTCTCCTACCTCTTCTCGAATTTGAGAACTGTCTCGAAATACGATATTGTTTTCATGGAAATAGGGGCATTCCCATCAGACCCTCAGATTCATCGATTCCCGACATGATGTTCATATTCTGAACAGCCGCTCCAGACGCCCCC
>CAZGVM010000050.1:8056-18452 GCA_964528855.1 uncultured Desulfomonile sp.
TGCTTCTTGATCTGAGGCGCGGCCGGTTTCGGCGTGAAAATAAGTTTGTTCTTTTTGGCTTTATCGTTCTTCATGGATATATTCCCGCACGGTTCAACCCGGTGTTTTCCGGATAGCCGAACATGATGTTCATATTCTGAACAGCCGCTCCAGACGCCCCCTTTACCAGATTGTCTATGGCAACCGTGACAATCATCATGTTTGTTCTAGCATCGACTTCCAGCGCAATGTGGCACTGGTTTGAGCCTCGCACCTTTACAGTGTCCGGCTGCATCCCCTGGGGAAGAATCCTGATGAATGGCTCGTTTGAATATTGTTCTTGGTAAATGTCTCTCAAAGTTGTAGCGGTAACATTAGACTTTAGCGGCAGATAGATTGTGCTGACCATACCGCGTGAAACCGGAATCAGGTGAGGAGTAAAACGGACCCTGATTTGCCTGCCGGCAATTGCAGAGAGTTCCTGTTCCATTTCAGGGATGTGTCTGTGGCCGATAACTCCGTAAGGCTTGAAACCCTCGCCTGACTCGCAGAAGCTGGTGTTGAGTTTAGCTCCCCTGCCTGCGCCTGAAACACCTGATTTGGAATCAACAACAGGCACGGAGACATTCACGAAATGGGCGTTGAGCAAGGGCGCCAGACCCAGGATAACGGTAGTGGGATAGCAACCGGGGTTGGCGACAAGCCGGGCTTTTTTTATAAGATTTCTCTTGATTTCAGGCAACCCGTATATTGCTTGACCCAGCAACTCAGGGTCCTTGTGGACTCCATACCAGTCCTGGTACGTCTTTAGATCGGTAAGCCTGCAATCAGCGGAAAGGTCTATAACCTTGACGCCTTTATCCAGCAGGGCCCTTATTACATTAAACGACTCTCCATGAGGCAGTGCCAGGAATGCCACATCCGAACTGCAATCCTGGAGAACCTCCTCCATTGATTTTAGGGGATAGTCCTTGTGGGCAGGAATAAAAGGGAACTGGGACGATGCCATGGTTCCGGCCCACTGCCGGGAACTGGCAGCTTCAACTTTTACATGTTGATGAGCCGTCAACAACCTGGCTAACTCTATGCCGGTATATCCGGTAGCGCCAAATATTGTAGCTCTGATCATTGTCACCTCGTGGGGCGCCTAAGCTTCTCGACGGTAGTTCGGAGCTTCTTTTGTTATTACGACATCGTGGACATGCGACTCTTTGAGACCCGCTGCTGTAACTTTTACGAATTTTGCACGCGTTCTCAATTCAGTAAGATTATGAGCCCCAAGATAACCCATTCCCGCTTTCAGACCACCCATAAGCTGGTTCACAGAATCTGCCGCAGGTCCTTTGGCCGGTACCATTCCGACTATTCCTTCAGGAACAAGTTTGTGCTCAGCTAGCACGGCCTGTTGGCCGTATCGGTCTTTTGATACCTCTCGCATGGCTTCGAGACACCCCATACCGCGATAAGACTTGTAGGAACGTCCCTGATATAGGACCATCTCACCGGGACTTTCGTCTGTTCCTGCCAGCAAGCCTCCCAGCATCACGGCGCTGGCGCCTGCCGCAAGCGCCTTGGTGACATCACCGGAATATTTTACCCCGCCGTCTGCTATTATGGGAACGCCCAGCTTGGAAGCCGCCTCGTAACAGTTAATTATAGCCGATATTTGCGGCACACCCACTCCGGCTACAATTCTCGTCGTGCAAATAGAGCCCGGCCCGACTCCGACTTTTACACCGTCAACTCCTGCGGCGGCCAGATCTTCCACGGCTTCCGGAGTGGCTATATTCCCACCGATAACCTGAACATTCCTGTAATTCCTCTTGATATCGCGGATCGCCTCGACCACATTCTTGGAGTGACCGTGAGATGTATCGACAACTATGACATCCGCCCCTCTCTTGAGCAACGCGTCAACTCGCGCCTCCCGGTCTGGACCAACACCTACCGCCGCTCCCACACGTAGACGGCCCAATTCGTCCTTGGCGGAATTCGGATAAGTAATGGCTTTTTGAATGTCCTTAATGGTTATAAGACCTTTGACCCGATAATCCTGATCGACAACTATCAATTTCTCAATTCTGTGTTTGTGCAGAAGAGCCTTGGACTCTTCAATTCCTATTCTTTCATCAACAGTGATGAGGTCTTCCTTCGTCATGACCTGGTCAACCCTCATGTTGAGGTCGTCAACAAATCGCAGGTCGCGATTAGTGAGAATACCCTTCAGATAACCATTGATAGTGACCGGCACACCAGAAATTCTGTACTTCTTCATGATCTGCAGGGCGTCTGATATTTTCTGATCAGGATTTATGGTTATGGGATCTACAATCATCCCGGATTCGGAACGTTTCACTCTATCGACTTCTCTGACCTGCTCTTTGATCCCTAAATTGCGGTGTATAATCCCTATTCCACCCTGTCTGGCCAGGCTTATGGCCATCGCCGATTCCGTCACTGTGTCCATTGCGGCGCTTACCAGCGGGATGTTCAAAGTGATCGATTCAGTCAGTTTGGTCTGAACATCGACACCTGATGGCAACAACTCAGAATACTGAGGGACCAAAAACACATCATCAAAAGTTAGGGACTCATTCACCATCATTTTGCGCGCTCCATTCTAGAATGAATAAATACCAGAAATCTTGAAAAGTTAAGGGGTCACTCCGGCAGACTGCACATCCGTTTGTAAACTCCTGAGGACCCAACCATCACCAGGGGCATCCAAGACCGAAGATGCCGTTTAGCTTCATCTTACTGCAGGCGAGGCCGACAAATCAGGGTTATGATAAAATCGCGCCAACGCATTGGTCGCGGATTCAACAACCAGGTCGAAGTAATTGTTCCATTTCTTCCGAGGGAACTCCAATTGAGGATCTCCCTTTATGCCCGAGAGTCCGGCCGCAATCTGGACGGCGTCGAAAAAATTACCCATGTCATCTACCAGTCCATATTCCTGAGCTTTCTCTCCTGAGAAAAAACGGCCGTCAGATATTTCTCGCAACTTGTCCATCGAAATCTTGCCTTTTCTTCCGCTGGCCACATCACTAATGAACTGATCATGAATCTCGACTGCAAATGTCTCGAGAATCTGCCTCTCATCTTCTGTCAACGGTCTGGCGCCTGTTCCGATGTCCTTGAATTTTCCGGCTTTGATTATGTTTACTCCCACACCTATCTTCTCAGCCATTTTGTGAATATCGGGGAGCATCATTATCACACCGATACTGCCGGTGATAGTGCCTCGAGAACAAACTACCCTGGTGGCATTCGAGGCTATGTAATACGCAGCGGACGCCCCGACTGTCTCCATGGAAATTACCACCGGCTTTTTCTTTTTTATTCGTTCAATTTCCCTGTAAATCTCCTGAGCTGGAGCCACCGCTCCGCCCGGGGAATTTATTCTGAGAACTATCGCCTTGATTGACGATCTCTTGTGGAATTTGCGGAGGTCTTTCAGGATTTCGTCCGAGGTCATTATGGTTCCCTCAATAGGAATAACCCCTACTTTTGAACCATAATCCCATGCGTCCATGAGCCCGGCGCCCTGATCCTCGGACTCGAAGAATTTTGATAATCCGAAAGCCAAGGCTACAAATAGCGCCATTAGGATGACAAGCAACAGAATTGAGCCACCCAGACGGTTTTTTTTCATCAATTATCACCTGCATTTCATGTTCGGCAGCAATCTTGACCGGTTTCGCCAGTTAAACCAGGAAAACTAGCAAAAAGCAGGCTTAATTTCAAGGCTGTCTTCGTAAACTCCCGTGGAGTGAATCCCGGACCCTAAAATCCAGGTCTTTGCTAATCACAAGTTCCCCAGTTTCTCCAGCATCAGCTCGTAATTCATTCTCATGACTTTCTCGGCATGATCCATGTCCAGGCCGGCGCCCAAAAGAACTCTTATGGCCTGACCACGATCGATTAAATCTCTGGGGGCGTGGGAATCCGTGTTCATGGCCATGAGGACTCCGAGTTCCCTTGCCAAGCTGGCTACGTGTCCGTTGGTCAGGGAATGTCCCCCTCTGGAGGTAATCTCCAGTCTGACTCCTTTGTAGGCAGCCAGGCTGGCCTCCTCGTGGGAGATTAGTCCGGGATGAGCCAGGATGTCTACCCCTGCTTCGATTGCGGCCATGTTTGTGCCTGGACTAACAGGCTCCACGATAGTTTCTCCATGAACAATTACTATTACCGCTCCTAGGGCGCGGGCTGTCTTGACCAATTCACCTATCTGACTTGGGGGCGCGTGAGTGATTTCAACTCCAGGGATCACCTTGCAATCCTGGTGCCGGTTAAGGTCTTTGGCTACCTGTGTCACATTGGTTATCACGTGGCTTAGATTTGAACTATCCACATGGTCAGTCAAACCTATGGCTCGATAACCCTTGCACGCCGCTCGTCTCACAAGTTCACTCGGCGCCAGTTCTCCATCGCTGAAAAAGGTGTGAGTGTGAAAATCAATCAACTAGAGCCTCCCGGAAACCTGAGCAATTAGCCTTGAATACCAATATGGTCGCCAACCCTTCAAAACAGCCACAGCTATTGAAACAAAAAAATTCATGGTCATTTCAGGCTCTACGCCAAGTCTCCAGGTTTGTCAAAACAATTGGCCTCTCCGGAGACGAATCAGGCAAAAACCCGGTCTCAATTAATTGGCGACAGATGGCCAAGGTCTAACCTTGAAGAGGCCACAGCACGGTTCAGCCTTTAAATTCAATGATTCAGCATGGTTTTTGCGGTCACGGAATCTCCTTGATTCCAATGGAAACAGCGGCCCGTCTGTCTATTACATAAAAAAGATGGCAAGAAACAACTTCAAAATAATCTTGAAGGATTTTTAATATAATTATGCTATTAAAAACTCTGCCTGGTTAAACCTGATTTGGAAATGCCCCAGTAAGCGCCATAAAACTGAACGTTGGAAAGAAATTCTCGTGGAAAGCAGTGTAACCAGAAACTTCGAAAGGGGAAGAATTCGTGTGCGGAATAGCCGGCTTCGTTAGCAATAACACGTGGAAAACAAATAGTGATCTTGGTTGGGTGGATGAATTGTTGGTTAACTTCGAAGACTGCTGCTCAAAACCAGTTTCATTTGATGACATGGCTAGACCTATCGAAGTGTTGATGTGGCGTTTTGACGACCTCATGTCTTTTGATCTGCATTTTGAATTGATTCAAAACGGGATTTTTAGAAACAAGATAGAGAGAATATCACTATCACTCGAAAAACTTTTGGCGTCTTTGACGGACTTTAGCGCTGGAGGACACAACCTCGACACAATTGATAAACTTTCTCAGGATGCCAAAGATTGCCTTTGGCAAATACGGCACGAAGTGCTTGGAAATGTTGAGCGAGCGAAGGCTTTGCTTCAGGATACGTTCATAAATCAATCTTCTGAACGAGAACAGAGATTCGCGGCCTGGTCTGTTGAGAGAGTGTTGGAGAACATTGACAGGCTCGAGGTTAGAGGTAGAGATTCTGCGGGAATATCAATACAGTTTCTCATTCATAATAGAAGTGTGAGGCCCGGTTTTCCATTCTCGGTCAAGGGCTTTCCGTCTCTTGCTGAGAAAGTAGAAAACGGAATAAAGAGTTCTGTTCACACGGTTGAATTGTCGGGTGACAGACTTATTGCGATATTTGTCTACAAGATTGCCAATCTGGTGGGACGACTTGGTGACAATACTGCGGGTATAAGACGCGCCGTACTGGAAGATGAAATATTGTGGCTTACAGCCGCTCACATTGATCAGGTCAATATACTTGCCCACACCAGATGGGCTTCAAACGGCATCATCAGTTTACCCAACTGCCACCCCACTGATGGAAGGCTCTATGAAAGGGAGCATGAAGAAACCCTTTCCGACAGATTGGCCCTGTTTGTCCTGAACGGCGACGTCGATAACTACACGGACCTGGTTGAATCATATGTCCACGGAAATGGATACGGCATCGACCCATCCGTGACTACGGATGCCAAAATACTTCCTGTTTTCTATCGGCTCGGAACAGATCCGGAAGATCGACCTGAGAAGCGTTTTGCGGACTTGATGAACAATTGCACAGGATCGCTGGCCGTTGTAATGCAGCATCCTCTTTACCCAAGCCATTTGTTTCTTGCTCAAAAGGGGAGCGGACAAAGCTTGTTTGTCGGGAAACTCAAGGACGGCTACATTCTGGCTTCTGAGGTTTATGGTCTCGCATCGCTTACCCGAAAATGCTTCAGCCTGGTAGGATCAGAAAAGGGTGGATCAGAAGTAGTCATTTGTTCAGAAGACTGCGATCAGAATCTTTGGGCTCGATACCTTGCAAGCGATGAAACCCTGTCGATAAAATCTGAACCGATCTACATTCATTCCAGAGACATATATCGCGGAAACTACAATTATTATTTTGAAAAGGAAATACATGAGGCCCCGTCTAGCATAAAAAAGACCATAAAAAACAAGTACAGGAAAGTGGACGGCAGGATTGAGTTCGTAACGAGCGGGGCTGGGTCACTTGGTCCGTTGGTTGAGAGACTCAGGAACAGAAAAGTTTCTCCTGTTCGCCGGATTACTGTTATCGGTCAGGGAACGGCCTCAATTGCCGCCCAGGGAGTGGCTTACCTGATAGGCAAAGCCATCGGGGGAACCCGCATCATAGTTGACTCCTGCAAAGCGTCTGAACTTTCAGGCTTTTTACCCGAACAATCCTTGTCTGACATGCTCCTGATAGCCATATCCCAAAGCGGCACAACCACCGACACGAACAGGACCGTTGACGTGGCAAGCTCGCAAGGAGCATGGATTCATTCAATAGTAAACAGGAGAAACTCTCCGCTGGTCGCAAAATCCAATTCGCACTTTTACACCAGTGACGGACGTGATGTGGAAATGGCGGTGGCCTCTACAAAGGCTTTTTATTCCCAGATAGCCGCAGGCAAACTCACGGCAATGGTTTTGGCGTCCGAACTTGAATCTTTGAGCCAGGATGAGATTTTCCGTGATGTCGAGTTACTGGAATCTTTGCCCAAAAAGCTTGAATCGACGTTGAAAAGGGCAGAGATCATCAGGCGCATATCCGAGAAAACGGGCCCAAGCAGTAGAAACTGGGCCGTGGTGGGAAACGGACCCAACAAAATAGCCGCAGATGAGATAAGAATAAAACTTAGCGAACTTTGCTACAAATCCATACCATGCGACTTCACAGAGGATAAGAAACACATCGATCTGTCTACTGAGCCGCTGACGATTGTTGTGGCAAATGACCTGCCCGACCATATCGTGCAGGACACCGCCAAAGAGGTGGCCATATTCAAGGCGCACAGCGGAAAACCGATTGTGTTGTGCGCCGATGGAGAAACTCGATTCACGGGATATGCGGACAGTTTGATAGAAGTTCCGCGTGTCGGCGCAGGTCTGGATTTTGTTGCGGCAACCGCAGTAGGCCATTTGTGGGGCTTTTATACAGCCAAAGCCATCGATTCGAGAGCAGACTGCCTAAGAAATTGCAGGTCATTATTAACAAAATTTTTGGATGAACCTCAATCATGGGACAAAGACCTACTGTTGGACCATATCCAGACAATCCTCAAACTTATATCCGACGGTGAGATGAACTCTGCTTTGCCTGCGTCGGCAGTTGCTCTGCTTTCAACCTATATGCTGGATTTAACGCGTGTCGGCTGTGAACCCCAACTGTCACTCAGGATTCTGGAAAAAGGCATTTTGGTCTTAACAAAAGCTATTGAAGAAATGACGCGTCCGATTGATTCAATCAGACACCAGGCTAAAACCGTAACCGTTGGAATATCCAGGCCCCAGGAGTCTCTGCCCCCAATCTTCCTCAACGCCCTCGAAAAGCTTAACATTGCCCCAGGCCTGGTGCGGGATCTGGATAGACCGGCGCTCCGGGCGCTGGCCTCTGTGGTGGACGAGATCCATGGCGGAATGCTTTACGAGTTAGCGGATAAATCTTCGAAAATCGCCTGCCTGACAGAAACCGATCATCCACTAATGACAGTGTCCCGCAGGTTTGGCTATTGCGATGGAAAAGCATCGAGATACGATCAGCCCAGAAGAGCTGGAGGAAGCAAAAGAACAGCTTTACGTCTTGGCAGAATGGTCCTGAGTTCAGGTAAAGCCGGCATGGAGAATCTGTTGGTGTTACCGTTGCAGGAAAAAAAAGCTTACACTGGCGGCGCTCTTGTTCTGTTTCACATGAACTTTGTTAAAGAAGCGTCTCTACAACAGAAACTTACACTACTAAAATCCCTGGGCGCCAGATACGATGAAGTCATTGAGAGATTGGAGGAGGTCGCAAGTCCTCAACCTCTGGAAGCTTTTCTCGAACAAATTTCTCCCCGGGATTTGACACTGGCGCCGCTGGATACTGTCATCCTCTCAAAAAGCCACTGAACAGCGATTTCCCTTCAGTGATCAGGACCTCGACATCTACCTGATTCAGCGGCTTTGAATTTTTCAGAGAACCACACACACAGAAATACAGGCCACGTCATCACTTTTTGACACTTGGCCTACAATATTTCTTCGATGACCCATCAACTGGATCCCAATAGCACTGAAAAAAACAGGCCGCACGTCCGCCACATTGACATTTATCAAGAAACATTATATAAGATCAATAAGTAAAGATTAATACATAAAGTAAAAAAATGTTTTTTAAACACATGTTCTCGCAAATAAAAAACAAATTATTGATCAACCAACACTTGGGTTTAAGCCATGTTTAGAATAACAAGCTTGATAACGGCTTTCATATCTGTTTCGCTAATTCCGTTGATTGTCTTTGGAGATGACTTTTATGATCTGAGTAGGGGGAACGATCAAAATGAAAAACTGCGATACGGTCGTTCTGGGACATCGGCGTCGCCTCATGGCAGAGTAGTAGGTCATATTCAAAAATCGACTGATCCTTTCAAGATCATCTTTGGGACCAAAGACCTGGTGTACATAAGGATCAAGTCTTCTGAGGAAGATAAGCTTCAGGTGGGAGACCGATATATTGTCGATGTGGGGAATAACCCGAATCATGGGAAAACGAATATTACTGATTTTAATTCAGATGAGTCTGGACATGCGGGTGAAGTTGAAATAATCTGTGTAGGAGAAAAGACGGCGTTAGGAATAATATTAAAGGCAAACAGGTCGATTATTTCTGGGGTAAGCGTCAGTCGTGAGAGCAAACAGACACCTGGTAAATTGAGTTCGGGAGATGCAAGAAACGGTCATGTGAATCTAATTTCCAATTTCTGACAATGTTCATACCTGAAGTACCGATTGATCTGTACTATAACCACCGAGGGGGGAGGGTCGATAATAGCATGAAAGACCTTTATTGGTGGCTTGCTCTGGAACGCGCTCCATTCGTGGGGCCTGTTACTATATCTAAATTGATTGCCGCTTTTGGAAATCCACGTTCTGCCCTTGAGGCGAATACGGAAACCATTAAAAGTAAGGTTGCCGTAAACGCAAGGATTGCTGAGGCCTTAGGGGCCTATAAACCCGACGAGAGTAAAATTAAGGGGGACATCGACAAACTCGAGGAGTTAGGCGCTCGCGTAATCACACGTTGGGATGATGAATATCCTCGAAACCTGAGTTCGATCTACGATCCTCCGGCGCTATTGTTTGTAAGAGGAACCTTCATGCCTGAAGATGAGCGGGCTGTTGCGGTTGTTGGCTCACGGGCATCCTCCAATTATGGTGAGGGTATGACGACGGCCATCACTCGAGATCTGGTTCGGGCCGGGTTTTGCATTGTGAGCGGTCTGGCGCGCGGGATAGACACCGTGTGCCACACCACCGCGATCAATGAGGGCGGGAGAACCTTTGGCGTCCTTGGATGTGGGTTAGACATAAACTACCCTAGTGAAAACAAGGTATTGGTTGATAGAATGTCTAGCCATGGGGCGGTGATATCCGAATTCAGGCCAGGAATTGAACCGCTCAAGACCAATTTTTACAGACGCAACCGGATAGTTTCCGGTTTGTCTAAGGCCGTTGTTGTTGTTGAAGCATCAAGGAGGAGTGGATCCCTGATAACAGTGAATCATGCCCTTGACCAGGGCCGTGACGTCTTTGCAGTTCCCGGAAACGTATTACATGAGCGTTCCCGGGGCCCTCACCACCTCATTAGACAGGGAGCTGGCCTTGTTGAAAATGCCCAGGACATCATTTCATCGATATCTCCATCAAACGCGCAAATGGAGCAATCTCAACCCGAAAACTTCAAACCGAACATTCCGGAAACCGACATGTCGGATCTTGCCCGTAAGGTATTTGAGATTCTGAATGTAGATCCCATACCGGTAGACACTCTTTGTCAGATTTCCAAACTCGAGATACGACTGGTTTTAGCGGCGTTGATGGAGTTGGAACTATTAGGTTTGATAAGACAAAGCCCGGGCAAGTT
>CAZGVM010000051.1:0-13432 GCA_964528855.1 uncultured Desulfomonile sp.
TGAAGGTCTGATCAGCGGAACAACGGCTACTGTAAGGGCGCAGTCTGAAATAATCGGTTAGGAGCGAGCGGTCAAAGCCATCGACCGTGGATTGGCAATGAGGAGCCACGGCTACAACATTTTTGCATCCGGTATAAACGGAACTGGACGGACAGTTACAGTCACCAGGCTTCTTGACGAATTCAACGTTGGCGGGCCTATTCCAGGGGATCAATGTTACGTCCATAATTTCAAGAATGTTGACCAACCTCGTCTCATTACGGTTCCGGCGGGTCAGGGATCAATTTTTAGAAATCAGATTTCTGATCTGATCAATTCGTTGAAGAAGAAAATTCCGGCCATCTTTGAAAGCGAAGAATTTCAGGCAGCGCGTAATGAAATTGTGAATCGTCACATGGGCGCGCAAAAAGCCTTATTCAAAAATTTTGAATCCAAGGTCACTGTTCAAAACTTCATGATGGTCCAGGTTCAAATTGGGCCGTTTACCCGTCCTGATCTTGCTCCAGTGATCGTGGGCAATCCCATGAAGATTGAGCAACTTGAAGCGTTGGTTGAAGAGGGCAAGTTCTCGGCTGATGAACTTGGCAAATTGAAGGACACGTATAAAGATCTATCCCAGGAAATGGAAAAGATTTTCAAGGCTGCCCGCGATATCGACAAAACAATTCAGGAGGACCTGGAGAAGTTAGGTAAGGAGTGGGTTGAACCCCTGTTGGAGGATCTGTTATCTCCAATAAGAGAACAACGTCAGGAGGATTCCGCAAAGACTTACCTTGATGAGATAGAGACGGACATTATGCTACACTTGGAGAGGTTTCGCCCCAAGCTAGTCACGGCTCCGGGGCAGGAAGCCGCCTGAACTCCGGTCTTACTTCCTCCGGACCCGTCTCAACTGAGAAATTATGAAGTTAATGTCCTTGTCGATAACTCAGAGACTACCAAACCGCCTGTAGTTATCGAAACCACGCCCACTTTCAGAAATCTGTTCGGAACCATAGAGCGGGTGATCGACCAGCAAGGCGTGTGGTATTCCGATTACCGTCACATAAAGGCCGGCAGTCTGCTAAAGGCAAACGGCGGCTACCTTGTGATCAATTCCAGAGATCTGTTGATGGAGCCCGGAGGTTGGCAAACGCTCAAGAGAAGTCTGAGGAATCATGTCATCGAGATCCAGACCGAGCCATTCAGTTTTATATTCAATTCCGCGCTAAAGCCTCAAAACATCCCTATCGACCTCAAGATAATAATGATCGGAGATCCTGAGATATACGATTTATTGCACTGGTACGATGAAGATTTCAGGAAAATATTCAAGATCAAGGCTGATTTTGATTCGACAATGTCGAATAACGACATGAATGTGCAAAAGCTGATAGGTTTTCTTGCAGGCATTATTCAGGACGAGGGAATGTTACCGGCTGATTCGACCGCACTGGAGGCCATAGCCAAGCTGGCAATACGATGGGCCGGAAGAAAAAAGAAAATTACGGCGCAGTTTGAAAGAATCGCCGATCTTGTCAGGGAAGCCGATCACGTTGCGCGCAAAGCCGGTTTGGGGATTATCAGCGCAGCAAACGTCGAGCAGGCTAATCGTGACAGGATAGAGCGTGTCAGTATGTATGAAGACAAGGTTCAGGAGTACATGGAAGACGGAATCATCATGATTGACACGCAAGGGGTTAAAGTTGGCCAGATCAATGGCCTAAGCGTGTATTCCCTGCCCGAATTTTCTTTTGGCAGACCTTCCAGGATCACGGTGAAGACCAGCATGGGAAAATCCGGGATCATCAGCATAGAAAAGGAGGCCGAACTCTCGGGTTCCAGCTATGACAAAGGAGTGCTAATTCTTACGGGTTTTCTCCGGGACAGATTTGCCCAAGACAAACCGCTGAACTTAACGGCAAGCATAACTTTTGAACAATCCTACTCCGGTGTAGATGGAGACTCGGCGTCTTCCACCGAACTGTATGCGTTGATGAGTTCTCTGGCAGGAGTTCCCATAGATCAGGGCATAGCGGTGACTGGAAGTGTCAATCAGCATGGCGAAGTCCAGGCGATAGGCGGGGTCAACCATAAGATCGAAGGCTTTTTCAAGGTTTGCAAGGCAAAAGGGCTTACCGGTAACCAGGGAGTGATGATTCCTCGCTCTAACATAGGTGATTTAGCCTTGGCTCAGGAAGTTATAGATGCTGTCAAGGAAGGTAGTTTCCATATCTGGGCTGTTGAGGCCATCGATCAGGGAATTGAAATAGTTATGGATATCGCTGCCGGTGAAAAAGACGACTCAGGAAACTATCCGGAGGGAACTGTAAACTACCTGGTGGACAAGCGATTGGAAGATCTGGCCAAGGGGCTGAAAGAATTTGAAGAGGGGTCTGAAGAGGAAGATGTGGAGGAAGAAGAGCAGGCTGAGTCGCCCGGATGTGATTGCAATTAATTGCCCCGTCTGACCCCAATATATTGTTATGACAGTGTTTGGTGTCATTGATCCACAAAAACAAATTGTAAAGAACTGAGCCCGCGGTTTTCCTCGGGCTTTTTTATTTGCTTCCTGATGAAACCTTTTCGTCCTTCTGGCATCTTAACTTTTGCCGATAAAATTTGTCGGGAGGTTGATATGGATTTTTGGACAGAAGCAGACGGATTGAAAATTTATCTCGCTGAGATAGATCATTACCCGATAATCTCTCGAGAGCGAGAAAATGAACTGGCTCTAAAATACAAAGAGACCGGAGATTCAGAACTGCTCAATGAATTGGTAACCTCCAACCTTCGGTTTGTTATAAAAGTAGCGTTGGGTTACAAAAACTATGGCGTAAAGATAATGGACCTGATTCAGGAAGGTAACCTCGGTTTAATAAAAGCTGTTGAACGATTCGACCCTGACAAGGGCTACAGACTAATATCCTATGCTGTGTGGTGGATTAAAGCATATATTCAAAACCACATAATCAAATCATGGTCTATGGTGAAAATGGGCACCACGCAAGCTCAAAGAAAACTGTTCTACCGGATAGGCGATCTACCTGACGCCGTGGATTCCGAGGATCATCTGGACAATGTCAGTCAGTTGGCCGAAAAAATAAACGTGACGGAAGAAGAAGTCGTGGATATGTGGTCACGCCTCAAATGCAGAGACCTATCACTTGATGACACCTTGGGGGATAGTTCCAGAGATACTTTTACCGACACGCTGCGTGACGATTCCATGAATCAGGAACATGCCATGGTCGCTATTCAGGGTCAATTGAATCTGAAGCAATGGGCCGATAAGGCGTTGGAATCTCTGAATCCCAGGGAGAGGTATATAATTCACAAGAGAATTTTGTCAGACGAGCCTGAAACACTGAAGGACCTGGGGGAACATTTCGGCGTAACGCGTGAAAGAGCCAGACAAATTGAAAGAGCCGCATTACAGAAATTAAAAGGCAGCTATTTGCACTCGGAATTGGTAGCCGCGTAAATCTGAGGGGGTCGGGAGTCAAGGTGAGACAGTGAAAAACTCTCACCTTTTTTATTGCCTGTGGAATTGTCACTCGCGAAAAGTTGGATCCCGAGGAATCTCGTATTTATTAGGGGATCCTTTGAAGGCGCTCTCCTTTCCGTCCTTGGTCTTAATATTTGCGTCCATCAAGGAGGCGCAACCACTAGTCAGGATTGAAATGCACATAACCACTATTACGCAACAAATATAAATTTTTCTCATGACTACAGTTCGCTCATTATATATTATGTAAACGGGTGTAGGGTTATTTGTTGTTTTTGCGGATTATGACGACAAATAAACCAACGCCTTAAAGACTTCCCAATTTAAAAAGGAAAAAACATCAAGAGTCAAAAAACATGGAATCGATGCCTTTTCTTCACGCCGGCAACATATTTACAATCACTTTCGAAGACGATCTTGAGTTCGTTGAGGTTCGATTCATACTTGACCGGTTGCTGGGACTAAACGCCTTTCATCCCGAGATACAGGTTGAAGAAGGTTTTTACAGTCTGGATTATGAACACAGCGCATTCCGTGTGTGGGTCTCGGAAATGGAAGTCATCATTCAGCGGGGCTCTCTCTAAGCCCCTAAACAGCCTATTCTAAGAAACCACCGACAGTTGCGCTATGCGTGCCTTGACGAAGTCAGCGTCTGGAGCCTCAGGAAATATCTTCAAGTACTGCCTGTACGCCTGAACGGCTTCCTTGTTTTTCCCCAGGGCTTCATAAATTTTTGCCATTTTAATGTGAGCCTCTCGCCTGTAGGGTGATGTTATGTCGCGAGAAAACTGATCGAATAGCACAAGCGCCTTGTCGTAATTTTTGAGAGCGAACAGTGTTTGCCCCATATTGTATTGAATCAAAGGACCAAAGCCGTGTTTGGCCAAAGATGTGTTGAGTGTTTTGGTGTAGCGTTCCAATGCACGTTCATAGTCCCCAGTTTTAAAACTCACGTGTCCACTGTATAGCAGAGCGAGGTCGCCGCTCACATAACCGCTATAGTCCATGGCGATCAAATCAAATTCGGAAAGCAATTTCTCAAGCGCTTCTTTGTTTGGCTTGTCGGTAGAAGCCGATTCCCTTTCAAAGTTTCTCGACGCAATCTGAAACAACTCATGACCACGAGATTCTTTTTTTGACTGATAGGCATAAACGCCCAAGCCAATCACCACCGCCAACACTGACACGACGATGCAGGAAATCAGCAGATTGGGGTTTTCTCTCGCATAATTTATGGCCCGACTTGTCGTGCTTATGAATTCATCTGGTTCGTTTAACAACTCTTTTCTACTGACCTTTTTTTCGGCCACAGCGTCACCTCGCACTATCTCATCCAGCAATGTGTAACCAGGAATGTGAAACAACATAAATGGATAGCCGATATAACGGTTCAAGTCAATGCCAACGAGATTGGTCGATCAAAAATTGGCAACATTGTCGATAATTGTCGTTTCATGATGGAGTCAATTTACCATCAGGAGGCCGGGGATGTGATGTGCGAGTCCGTCGATGGCAAAGCGACGGCCTTCTTAGGACTTTTACAAGGCCCAAATGTATGATATACTAAAAAATTTACGGTTGTAATTATTCCTTGGGGAATTGACCAAAAAATGTCTGAGCCAAATTTGGAAGAAATAACCCGGTTTATATCCTCGGCCAAACAGCCAGGCTCCGTTTACGGACTGAAAGGTTCCTTCGGCTCGTATCTTGTAGCGTCTGCTGTCAAAAGAGGGGCGCCTACGATTGTAAAAATTGAACTAGATTCCGACTCTGCAGCAGTAAGCGCTCGCGACGCCAGATTCTTCCTCGGGCTGAACGAAACCTCAGAATCAACCATTGACGCCAGAATTTGCCATTATCCCTCAACTTTGACTCAACCTTATTCTTTCGCAGCTTTCGAATCTGACGTGTGGATCAATCGGGCGGCGGCTCTTTACAGTCTTGCTGAAGGTGTGAAACCAAGAATGCTGACTGTCTCTCTGGACTCATTGTTACGCAGGATAGTTCCTCGAAAGTCATTTGGGTCCACTCTGTTGAATCTGTATGTAGGCCAGGAACTCGAACGGGAATACATCCTTGAAGCATTGACCGATGCAGGTTTCAGAAGAGGGCCATTGGTGGAGGACGTCGGGGATTTCTCTGTCCGGGGATACATCATAGACCTTTTTTCACCATTATACTTCAACCCGGTCAGAATAGAGCAATCTGGAGACATAGTAGAATCGATAAGATTTTTTGATCCAGTGAATCAGCGGTCAAAAGATTCCGTTCAGGAAATCATCATCAGTCCTGTCCACACATTCATAATACAGGAATCATCGGTGGGAAAGGGCTTGGAGCGATTCGTTGCGGCGTGTGAACATCATGGTGTTGAAAAGAGGGTCCGCCAGGGATTGATGGATGATCTCAGGCTGAGGACACGTTTTCCGGGGGCAGAGAATTATCTCTCATACTTTTTCGAGACACTGGATCCTTTGACGTCATATTTTCCAGCAGACGCGACCCTGATTCTTCCGGACGCGGAGTTAATGAACAGGGCACTGGAAGAGACCTGGGAAGAAATAGAGCAAGGTTACAAGAATGCGCTTGAATCCGGTTTACCGGCTCCGCATCCGCATGATCTATATATGTCGGCTGGGGAGTTGATTGAACGTCTGAACCAATTTCGCCAAATTATCTTTGGAGATCTGGAAATTGGCGGAACGCAGGGAGAAACTTTCAGGGTTGACTGTATGTCAAATGCCGACATCAGATCAACGCTTGTTAAGTCCCAAGCCTTTGATACGGCCATGGCCAATCTTGTAAAAAGAATTTCCTCGTGGCGTGACGTAGGATGCTCTGTGAATCTGATCAGCCACACGCAGGGTCAGGCCACGCGCTTGCTCAAACTCCTTGAACCATATTCTGTCGGCCTTGATCTGGGTGGTGAAAAATTTACTCTTCCTGATGGAGCGTCACGACTAGATCCATCAATCTCTCTATATGTGGGGGACCTGTCCTCAGGTTTTCGATCAGAGCGCTCCGGGCTTGTCTTTTTGACGGAGGAGGAGATTTTCGGGGCAAGAGTCAGGGCTTCTTCGAAGAAAAGAGCGCGTGGGCTTTTCGTATCGTCTCTGGATGACTTGTCAGAGGGAGAGTCCGTAGTTCACGAGGATTACGGTATCGGCATTTTCAGAGGACTGCTCAAGAAGGAGTTCGATGGTATTGCCAGCGAGGTCATGGTGATAGAGTATGCCGGTGGGGATTTGCTCTATCATCCGGTTGAAAGGCTTCAAAGTATACAGAAATATGTTTCCGGATCGGATCTTGCTCCCAGGATAGACCGGTTGGGTGGCAAAGGGTGGGAAAAGACCAAGGCTCGAATCAAGAAGTCCATCAAAGAGATGGCCAAGGATCTTCTCGAGATTTACGCCAAACGTCAAACAGCGGTCAGACCCCCTTATGGTCGTATTGATGATGATTTTGCAGCATTCGAAGCCTCATTCGAATTTGAAGAGACACCAGACCAAGCCAAGGCGATACAGGATGTAATGGAATCCCTTGATTCTGATCGCCCCATGGACCGACTTGTTTGTGGAGACGTCGGTTACGGAAAAACGGAAGTTGCCATACGGGCAGCCTTCAGGGTCGTGATGGACGGCAAACAGGTGGCCGTGCTAGTGCCCACAACCGTATTGGCCCAACAGCATTACGAAACATTTTGCAAACGATTCAAAGGTTACCCGATAGCTGTTGAGGCGTTGTCACGATTCCGGAACGCTGCAGAACAAAAAGAAATAGTAGAAAAACTGGCAGCGGGAAAGATTGATCTTGTCGTAGGCACTCACCGACTGTTGCAGAAAGATGTCCATTTCAAGGATCTGGGCCTTCTTGTCCTTGATGAGGAACAGCGGTTTGGAGTAGCCCACAAGGAGAGGATAAAAAAGTTCAGGGCGCATATTGATGTTTTGACGTTAACTGCAACCCCGATTCCCAGAACACTGAATCTCTCTCTTTCCGGCATAAGGGACCTTTCTATCATTGAGACTCCACCCACCAACCGTCGTTCGATCAGAACCCATGTCCTGCGTCAATCGGATGAAGCCGTTAAAGAGGCTATAGGCAGAGAGTTGGGGCGAGGGGGTCAGGTATTTTATCTTCATAACAGAGTTCAGTCGATTTACCAGAGAGCGGCCTCGTTACAACGTCTTGTTCCTGAAGCGCGTATCGGTGTGGCGCATGGCCAGATGGCTGATGGAGAGCTTGAACAGGTAATGCTTGATTTCATTGCAGGCAACCTCAACACCCTGGTTTGTACGAGTATCATAGAATCGGGGCTTGATATCCCCAGAGCAAACACCATTGTCATCGAACGGGCTGACACCTTTGGGTTGGCCGACTTATACCAGTTAAAGGGCCGGGTAGGACGATCGCATGTCAGGGCATACGCTTACCTTTTGACTCCTCCCGAAACGCTCATGACTGCCGACGCCGTCAAAAGGCTGGCGGTAATTCAGGAACATACCGAGCTTGGACAAGGATTCCGGGTGGCCATGAGAGACATGGAAATCAGGGGCGCGGGCAACATTCTCGGCACATCTCAATCCGGGCATGTTGGTCAGGTAGGATACGAAATGTACCTTGATCTGCTGGAGGACGCCGTTCGTGAGATGAAGGGCGAACCACAGGAAGAGAAGATTGACCCTGAGATTCATCTAAAAATTGAGGCACTGATTCCGGATGATTATGTTCCTGACCCCAAGCAGAGAATGAATCTGTACAAAAAGCTGTCTAAAGCCTCCAATCAAAACGACATAGATGAGACAGAGGATGAAATAATCGATCTTTACGGAAAACAGCCGGTCGAAGTGGTTCAACTCATTTCTTTAATGAGAATAAGGTTCCAGATGAAGGAACTCGGTTTGTTAAAGCTCGACTATGCTACCCGGGAATTGATGTTCAGTTTTGCCCCGGAGCCAAAAATAGATCCGGCGAGCTTCATCCGGTTTGTTCAGGACGATCCCAGGATGCGTTTAATTCCTGGAGATCGATTCGGATATAAGCTGACCAATGATGAAATAGACCAAAGAGTGGAAATTTGTTTCAAGATTCTTGGTCGGCTCAAGGACATCATGGATGCCGAGGCTGGTCCAACGGGGTATCCCATGAAAAACTCCCCTGAAAAAAGGTTTGTTATAAGGAGAGGTTGAAAAAAATCCATATCTAAACTACAAGTTGATTGTCAGTACCTGATAAGTGACTTGCGTGAGCAAAAATTTGATAGGCGGTCAAAGTATGCTTGATACACCCTTGGAAAGTAAAATGAGAAAATATTTATTCATTTTACTGGCCTTGATCACAGTCGTTGCAGGGCGCGAAAATTCGAGCGCCGAAACCTATTCTGATCGTATAGCCGCAATAGTTAATTCTGATGTGATACTGGAATCTGATGTCAAAAAGGCAAAGCAACCATTTATGCGCAGCCTTATGAATCTGCCATTGGGTGTCGTTCCTCCGGGAAAGTGGCCTACTGAAGGGGAGATACTGGACGAATTGATAGTGATTCACCTTCTGGAACAGGATGCCGCCAAAAAAGGTGTGAACCTGGATGAGAAAGCAGTAGACTCCGCTCTTGAATCCATCAAAAAAAGAAACAATCTCAGCCAGGAACAGTTTACCATTTTTTTGGCTGCCAACGGCCTGACTTACAGCGATTACCGAAAAGTTATGATGAAGCAGTTCAAGCTCACCAAGCTCATCGAATCAGAGGTGACTCGGAAAACGCCGATTACCGAAGAAGACGCTCAAAAGTTTTTCAAGAGTCATAAGGAAGAAATAGAAGATCGGTACAAAAAGCTGCTGGAAACAATGAATGCTCCTGTTCAGCAACCTGAACAGGACAAACCGAATATACCGACTCATGAAGAAATTTACACCGAGGGGAAGATTCGTTTGCGTCAGATTACTCTAAAACTTCCTTCTGACAAAAAAAGCAAAGATGTCGCCAAGGCGATGGAGACGGCCAAACAGATATATAAGGAAGCTCAGACAGGGGCCGATTTTGCCCAGCTTGCCAAAAAATATTCCCAGGATCCTTTAGCAAAAGGAGGTGGCGATCTGGGGTTCATGAACTACAAGGATATGGTCCCGGCTCTGCAAAAAATGGTTCAACGCATGAAACCCGGCGACCTCACTCCTCCTCTGCAATCACCGCAGGCAATTCTGTTGTTCTATATGGATGACGCTCAGGGAAGACGGCTTAAAAGTGTAGCGATTCCGGAAAAGACCAGGAAAGCCCTGGAAAAAAGATGGCAGGAAGAGAAAGACAAGAGGCTTGCCCAACAAAAATCCCGGACCCAGAAAGATTCTGAAAACCATGATCCCCCTGAACCAGCCAATTTGAATCCGGGAGAAGGCTCGAAAGGATCCAGGCCCACAGGCATCCTGTCTGCCGAAGAGGAGACCGAATACAGGAAAGTCAAAGGAAAGGTCATGGCGATCATGCGGACGGATCAGATCAAATCCAGGATGAAGGAATGGATAGAGTCGCTCAAGAAGAATTCCATCATTGAAGTAAAGATGTAAAAAAGCGCCGCTGGCTATATAAAAATTTGAAATAAAGGATTTCCCAAGTTTAATATACAAGATTCACAATCGACCTTCCTGAGTTTAGCTCCAGGCGTCCATACAGGATCGTGAGAAATATTTTTGTGTTTGCGTTCCAGGCAATTGACTGACGTGAAGGTATTGTATGCTTTTTGATTTTCTAGCTTCCAAAGTTTCCAAAGATCTGGCTATTGACTTGGGAACAGCCAACACGCTGGTTTTTGCCAGGGGTCACGGTATCGTTCTTGATGAGCCCTCCGTGGTCGCAATTCGAAAGAGGGATCGGAAGACTTCTGAAATTTGGGTTGGAGATGACGCAAAAAAGATGGTCGGCAGGGTTCCTGCTTCAATCGAGGTTTACAGACCGCTACGGGAAGGGGTCATAGCAAATTTCGAAATAGCCAGCCTGATGCTACGGCATTTTATCCAGAAGGTCCACAACCGAAAGTCTTTTGTTCGCCCTAGGGTCATAATATCTGTGCCATCCGGTGTGACTCCCGTCGAGAGACGGGCCGTCAGAGACGCTACACTAAACGCGGGGGCCAGAGATGTCTACGTAGTGGAAGAGGCCATGGCGGCGGCTATGGGCGCAGGACTGCCAGTAACTGAACCAATGAGCAACATGATCGTGGACATCGGCGGCGGCACTACTGAAGTGGCAATCATATCTCTCACTGGTGTCGTTTACAGTAGTTCGACAAAAATAGCCGGTGATAAACTCGATATGGATATCCTGAATTTTGTCAGGAAGAATTACAGCCTTTTGATTGGACCGAGCACGGCGGAACAGATAAAAATTCTTGTAGCCAGGGCTTACCAGGATGATGAAGAAGAGGAGATAGATATCAAGGGTCGAGACCTGATGGACGGGATACCTAAAACCATCACAATCAACTCCAATGAAATTACGGGTTCAATAATGGATTCCGTCAACACAATCGTCAACAATGTCAAGTATGCTCTTGAATTATGCCCGCCTGAATTGGCCGCCGACATAATCGACACCGGGATAGTACTCACGGGTGGAGGCGCGTTACTGAAAAATCTTGATGTAAGGGTACGCAGGGAAATAGGTGTCCCGGTAGTTGTGCCGGATGATCCTCTTACAACTGTGGCCCGTGGCGCAGGAATGATGCTAGACGATATAGAACTGCTGAAGGAAATTACAAATAGTTAAAGCAATCTTGTCTTGAGGCTGTCTTGAGTCTCCCGCAAGCCGGTGGGCGCGACATCAAGACATGAATACACCTGGATGTCTAAACAAAATAGTTACATAAAAAATTGAAAGCTCAATAGTGAGAATCCGGACTTAACGGACTATTTGTGTGCAATGACTGAATCTTTACACGATCTCCGGCCTTGAAAGGGGCTTTTTCCGGTGGCAACATGATGAGGCCATCGGCCAAAACCATTGATCTTAAAGCCCCGGAACTCTGTGTGCCGGTGGTGGCTGCCATAAGTTCTCCGTCCCTATCAAAGAGTTTGCACCTTACAAGATGCAATCTACCTGCCGAAATCTTGATATTTTCTGCTAAAGTGGCTTCAATCAATGGCCGGAACAGGTTGACGTGGCCCATCATTTTGAGTAAGGCGGGCCTGACAAACTGCTCGAACGATATCATTGCAGAAGTCGGATTGCCCGGTAATCCAAAAACCGGTTTTCCTCCGAGTGACCCGAACACCAAGGGCTTGCCCGGTTTCATGGCGACTTTCCAGAACTTCACTTTCATTCCAAGGTCAGTCAGAGTACCCTTGACCAGGTCGTATTTCCCTACTGAAACTCCCCCGGATGTCAATATGACATCAGCTCTCAATCCCCCTGAAAGCTTGGACCTTTGATCGTCGGCAGAATCTGAAGCTATACCCAGCGAAAGCGGTATTGCGCCGCATTCCACCACTTGGGCCGCCAGGCTGTAAGAGTTCGAGCAAACGACCTTACCCTTGGAGAATGGCTCGTCCAAATCAACCAATTCATCTCCTGTGGACAAGATAGCCACTATTGGTCGCTGATAAACATAAACATAGGCGTGACCAAGTGTAGCCAGCATCCCCGCCTCGGGAGGTCTTATTATGTCTCCACAATGAAGCACAACCTCTCCACCCTTGACGTCCTCACCTTCAGGCCTGATATGAGACCCCAATCCGGGATCATTGAGGCAAATTATGTCTTCTCCGTCTTTTTCCGTGTCCTCGATCATTATTACGGTATCTGAACCCTCAGGAATAGTCCCTCCGGTAAAAATTCTGACTGCTTCTCCTCGAGACACCGCTCCAGTGAACGGCCTGCCTGCTGGAGATTCGCCAATAACTCTCAACCGTTTAGGATTTGCAGAGTTTGCCCCATTAATGTCCGCGTGTATCAGACAATAACCGTCCATGGCCGAATTATCGGCTGACGGCACATTTCGAACCGCCTGAACGTCCTGAGCCAAAACACGACCCAAGGCTTCCAGAATGTGAATACGCTCGACGCCTAAGACAGGGATTTCTTCAAGTACCCTCTGTTGAGCTTCACCAATTTGCAGCATGACAAGCCTCTCATTGTTTTGTTATTCCAAAAACTACAACAAATATCCGTATAATGCAAAGGTGGTGTGAAACAGGATCTGTCAGATGATCATCACCAATATCATTATGGTTTACCTCTCTGGTAATGGGAAACTGGCCGAGAATGTGTTGTTGTTTTTATAATGATTTTCGGTTATAGCTTCATTTTATACGAGTGGCTTGATTTGCTTCAGGTCAGGGTGTTGTCTGTTTGGCATAAACCGTAGCGCTTGTGCTAACGGTTCTGTTAGCCCGTTATAAAAATTTAGAGATTCTTCCTTCATTTTTCTCGGCTAGCCACATTTCACAGGAGGCGCTGACCATGAAATGGTCTTTCAAGATTGGATCGATTTTTGGCATACCCTTAAACGTACATATCACATTTGTGCTTCTATTGATTCTGATCTATTTCGTAGGCGGATCTGTCATCGGCGCAGGTGGTCTTCAGGGAGTCATTTTTGTAGCGTTGGTGTTTGCATCCGTAGTTTTTCATGAATTGAGCCATTCCATAGTCGCCAAACATTACGGGATTAGAGTTGAAGACATCACCTTACTGCCCATTGGTGGAGTGGCGCGTATGGCTGACACTCCTGAAAAACCCATCCAGGAAATAGTGATAGCTGCGGCAGGACCGGCTGCGAGTCTATTCCTGGCCTTCCTCCTGTGGTTCATCGCCGACATTTTCGGCAGTGGTGTGACAATAACCGACATGTCCATTCAGGGTGGTCTTCTGGCTGAATTGACAGCCGTGAATTTCATTCTTGCTATTTTTAACCTGTTGCCCGCATTCCAGATGGATGGAGGCAGAATCCT
>CAZGVM010000051.1:13442-18238 GCA_964528855.1 uncultured Desulfomonile sp.
GGGGATTCATGGGCTTATATCTTAGCCCTTATCAGGCGACAAAGATTGCTGTTGTGATCGGCCAGGCGCTTGCAATTGGAATGTTCTTTCTGGGAATTCTCTCTGGGAATTTTTTTATGATCCTTATTGCTCTTTTTGTCTATCTCGGCGCAGAGACAGAAGAACGGCAAATGGGAATCATGATCGCCCTTGGTGGATCAAAAGCACAGGACGCCATGATTTCAGAGTTGCATATTCTTGAACCCGGACAGACAGTGGCGGACGCTGCCATAAGATTTTGCAAGGGCTTCCAGAGCGATTTCCCAGTTATGGATGAACGTCGTTTGATTGGACTGGTAACAAGGGAAGCGATAGTCGATACTCTACATCAGAAGGGGCCGGATATTCTCCTTTCTGAAGTCATGGTCCGTGATTTTCCCGTAGCTAACGAACAGACTCCCTTGACCGAAATCTTACGGAAAATGCAGTCTACCAATAGTAAAGCTGTTCCAATTTTGAACCATGGCGAACTCAAAGGTCTTATCACCCTGGAGCAGATCGGACGTTATAACATGTTATGCTCTGGTTATTCTTGTGATTTTCTGCAGACGGACAAAGCATGACTCAAGACTTCCCCGAGTGATTGGAATTCGTAAGGACATTTTTGACTGTAGCTTAGCCTCTTTTGCAAGCTTTGATGGCCGTTGCCATAAAGATTATTCAGTCACATGTCTCCGGGGAGGTTCCGGATTTAATGCACGAGTATTTGGTCACTGCCGATGAGATGAGGGCTTTCGACAATGCGACTATTAGCGATGTTGGAATCCCTGGTGTCGTTCTGATGGAAAATGCCGGGAGATCGACCTTTCTTGAGATAAAAAATCTTTTTGGCTCAAAACTCAAAGGACTGAAAGTTGCCGTTGTCGCAGGGCCGGGGAACAACGGCGGCGATGGTTATGTCGTTTCACGCTATTTGATCAACCATGACGTTGATGTCAGAACGTATCTCTTCTCTCCCAAGACCAAAATAAAAGGCGACGCATTAACTAATCTCAATGTCCTCACGAAGATGGGCGGCCGAATATACGAACTCGAAACCCCGGAATGCTTATCTCAAGCCTTTCTCGAATGGGGAGAATGTGGATTGATTGTCGATGCAATTCTTGGAACCGGGCTTCAGTCGGATGTGCGATCCCCGATCAAGGAAGCCATTGCCGAAATCAACCATTGCAAAGGATTTAAGGTTTCAGTAGATATTCCAAGCGGATTGGACTCTGACACTGGTAAAATACGAGGAGTGGCAGTTCGGGCGGATTTGACCCTTAGTTATGGGTTCAGAAAAATCGGGATGGTTTTATATCCAGGCAGACTCCTTTGCGGTGATGTCAAGGTCATCGACATTTGCGTTCCAAAGGCTCTTGTTTCGGAGCGTCCTCCTAAGTCACATTTTGTTAGCGCACCAGACTTTCGGAGCTATTGTGATTTACGCCGGAATGTTGAAGCTCACAAGGGGACGTTCGGCCATGTGCTGGTTGTCGGTGGTTCGCCGGGCAAAACCGGAGCTGCGGTGATGGCGGCAAAGGCTGCGTCACGTATAGGGTCAGGACTTGTTACCGTGGCGGCGCCTCGGGCTCTCAATCAGGTTTTCGAAAATAAGCTGACTGAAGAAATGACTGAACCTGTCGATTCGGATGAGTTCGGATACTGGAGTGGTGACTCCCACAAACAAATTGCGGGATTAATGGAAGGAAAGGATTGCATTGTTTTAGGGCCGGGCCTATCAACGTCGGATTTTGCATCAAGAATTGTCGAAGCGGTGCTACTCAAGGCGCAATGTCCAGTGGTTCTGGATGCCGACGCTCTTAATTGCATCGCAAAGTATCCAGAAATAATGCCCGAAAATCATGTAACTTTGGCGCTTACTCCACACCCTGGGGAAATGGCCCGACTGACCGGTTGTTCAAATAATCATGTGCAGGCGGATCGCATCGAAACTGCAAAGGCATTTGCAATCAATAACAGCTTTTGGTTGATTCTGAAAGGATCGGCCACCATTACAGCCTCACCTGACGGAAGAATATTTGTAAATTCATCCGGAAATCCTTGGATGGCGTCCGGTGGACAGGGGGACGTTCTCAGCGGCATACTTGGAGGATTGCTTGCGCAGAGGTTGCCACATGATATCGCATTGCCCCTTGGTGTCTTTATTCATGGGGCGGTAGCGGATTGCATAGTTTCTGGACGCAAAGGCAGACCGGTTCTTGCGACGGATCTGATTGCAAGGCTGCCGATGTATCTGGCTGATTTAGCCCAATCAAATTAATAAGTTACATTTGGAAAAACAAGTGGAAAATTTGTTGAACAAAACGGAATTGCTCGAAAAGGTGTTCGGTGACAAAGCTCTTCTTAATCAAATAATAGACATGTTTTTGGACATGTGCCCGGAAATGGTGGCATCCATAGAAAACTGTATTAAAAGCGGCGACCCAGAAGCTCTCATCAGAACTGCGCACGCGTTCAAGGGTTCTGTCGGGAATTTTTCCAGGGAAGGAGCTTTTGCTCAGGCAGTAGAACTGGAAAGGCTTGGAAAGTCTGCCAATCTTGAGCAGGCTTCACAAGTCTTGGATATAATGAAAAAACAGGTCCAAGCTCTTGTCCACGCGCTTGAAGAAATCAGGTCGGAAATCAACTATGAGGCGTCTTTCGCAGACCAAGGCAAATAAACCACCCCCAAAAGTTTCAATTCGGCTCCTGTGAACCACTAGAAGCTGAAACACAATGAAACCATTGATCACCGTTTCCCTGTCAACATTCAAAAACAGTAATAGATGATATGAGAGCCTCCAACTCAATGGAATATTGATACAAATTGAAACGTATCATCGAATCGGATTATCAAGAAAATCAAGAAAATTACAGTTGACAATACTTAATGGTTCAAATAATATTTATTTACTACGAATAATTCTTATTCAGATTAATGACTATTTTATTGTAGGTTATATCCTGCTTAATTGTTTGCTAATTAAAGGAGGCGGTCGGGCGGACATCAATCTGCGCCAATTGTTAAATAGAAGCACCGAGAACCACTATTTGATTTCTGGAGTCTTACCGCTTTCGGCAAAGGGACACCAGCAGCGCTGGGTCCCTTTTATTATTTAAAATCATTGATACAATACTTTTTCCGAACTCAGCGGACGTCGTCTCAGGATGTCAGACTTGGTTTGCGATTTTTTCTGTAGTCATCTATTATTTTCTGACGCAGGACGAACATGTCTTCAGCCATAGCCAAAGCCACGATGTATTGAGCAAATCTGCTGGGATTCTTGGTCCACATCCCATAAATCTGTTTCCAGTACTGCAATCTGGCCGGGGATTTTAATCCCTGCCTCCATGAAATTCTGAAAAAATTGACGACATCGAGGATTTCATGACGCAGAGGTCTCCAGTGTTTTGGATTTTCTGAACGGGCTGCGCCTTCATTCAGGGCTGAAGCGCGTCTGGTGGGTCTCATGGTCAAATAATAATTGTATGCCCTGGTAAGAAAATTTGATGGATTGTAAATATCATCCCAAGCGGCCACAAATTCCTCAACAATTTCATTTTCCGGTCTGGATGGGATAAAGTTCATGAGATTGGCAGTTGAATTACCAGTGGTTTTATAGTCGCACAAGCGTCCTTCGATGTGTAAACGATCCCAAAGTTTGGTATTTGGCGCGGCTTGGAGCATGTTCAACATTACAATAGGTATGTTGGATTCTTTGACAAAACTGGCTATCCGTTTTCCGGCTCCAGGCTTTTCTCCATCAAATCCAATAACGAAACTTCCCAGAATTGTGAGTCCATTTTTGTTTATGTTTCGCAGTGATTCCAGGAGCGGGTTCTTGATGTTCTGATACTTGTGAGCCCCTGCAAGCACATCTTCATCCGGTGACTCAACCCCTACGAAAACGGAAGAAAAGTTTGGTTCAGTCATCAGGTCAATGAGCTCAATATCCTGGCCAAGATTTACAGAGGTTTGTGTCCAGAAGGAGAAAGGGCTTCCGTGGCTTTTCATCCAAAGATTAAGCTGTTCCAGAAGAGCTTTTGCATGTTTCTTGCTCCCAATGAAATTGTCATCTGCAATGAGAATGCTGCTACGCCATCCCAGCTTGTAAATGGCCTCGAGTTCATCCATGACTTGTTTGGGATTTTTATACCGGGGTTTGGCTCCGTATAAATTTACTATGTCGCAGAATTCGCAATCAAAAGGACAGCCGCGAGATGTCTGGACCGACATGGTGTTGTAATCGTTAATATTTAGCAGGTCAAAACGGGGAACAGGTGAGAATGTCATGTCCGGTTTTTCTGGATTTTCGAAAACACCTTTCAGCTTTCGCATTCTAATAGAATCGAGCAAGGCTCCCATAGTGTTTTCGGCTTCTCCTCTGACGAGCATATCGCAACCGGCTTCGAGGACTTCAGAAGGAACCGAGGTGGCGTAGGGACCACCGACTACTACAGTCTTATTTTTGCTTTTGGCTGCCTTGACCAGCTCTAACATGTTCTCTCTCTGGATCAACATGCCGGAAATCATCACAATGTCCGGCCAATCCAGATCCAGTTCAGTGAAAGGGGTTATTTCCAGATCGACAAGACGAATATCCCATCCTTTGGGAAGCATGGCAGCAACCGTTATCAAACCTAGCGGTGGCGTCACCGCCTTTGCCCTCATAAATTTTAACTGCTCTTCAGAACTCCAGAATGATGGAGGGAATTTCGGATTGATCAATAAAGCCTTCACTTTTCAAATATCCTTAAAAAACGTATTAAATTTC
>CAZGVM010000052.1:0-18218 GCA_964528855.1 uncultured Desulfomonile sp.
CGTGATGATGAAGGAAAAATTCGATGTCGCCCTTCTGGACGCCAAGTTGCCCGACATGGAAGGGTTGGAACTGGCCGCAAAAATCAAGGAACTAAACCCTTCCATATCCATCATAATGATTTCCGGCTACTATTACAGGGATGATGACCACATGAAAAAAGCCATGGATTCAGGCCTGATCCTGAATTTTGTCGCCAAGCCGTTTGATCACACGCTTTTGCTGGAGCTGGTTGAGTCAGCGCGTACCCGTTCCTGAAAAATTGCCTACCCGGACTCAATATCTCGTCAATCATTCCTCATTGAGCTACCAACGGCCAACGACGCGCTCAAGACTCCCACATATTCATTGAAGCGAATCACTTCTCTATGGAGATCATTCCATAGAAGACATTCCATGAAGTATTTCCCGTTCACTACACTACTGACCAATTGCATTCAATTTCTGACCAGTTGTTCGACGATCCCATGCGCATGTTGCTTGTCTAAGCTAATTACCATCATCCTTATTATATGGTTAGAAATATAAGTTCACGCGAGTTTTTCTGAATTCAATAAGTTTGTCCAGCAGTGAGACCTGTGTGAGGCTGATGGCATGAAACTGGCAATAACAATGGTCGGCATGCCAAATAATAAAAAGCCTGAAAAGGCGACAAAAAAACCACTAGGAGGGTGACATGGCCAAGATAGCGAAATCAACAGATTCATCCAGCCTCGCAGAGGTTGTCGACAGGATCTTGGACAAAGGTATTGTGATCGACGTTTGGGCGAAGGTCTCATTGGTTGGTATCGAATTGCTGTCGGTTGAGGCGAGGGTAGTTATCGCATCGGTTGAGACTTACCTGAAATACGCTGAAGCCATCGGCCTCACCGCCAGCGCCGCCGCTCCTGCATAAGGCTAAAACCTCTTGGGACTCCTGATGCGCAGGGGGCGGCAAATATGAGCGCCCCCTAAGCGCCGAGTCCGCCAGGTTAGCCCGATTCTAGAACGGCGAATAGACAATTTGAGCTATCGTCCAGAATATCGGGCGCTTTAGAGAAGGAGGACTAATGGGCAATCTGACCGACGACATAACCAGACTATGCGACGAAATAGTCGCTCTGCGGGACTCTCGCAAGGTTTTTTCCGATCAGTTGGATCAAGAGACCAAGGAGATGCAGTCAGAGGTTGCCACGATGATGACCGGCTTTCACAAGGCCAATGCAGATATGGCCAAGCGGACTAAAGCCGAGCGAGTCAAATTCGTGTCCAGTCTCGACGCCGAAGTAGTAGGTATGCTCAAGTCTTTTGACAAGGCTCATGCCCAAATGGCCGAAAGAACCAAGAAAGCGAATGTGGAATTCGTCTCTGACATAGCGAATAACGTATCCAATTTGTTGACTGGTTTTCACAAGGACCATGTGGACATGGCTGTAAAGACGAAGAAGGAGAACGTGGCTTTTGTTAAGGACGTCGCCAAATTCGTAACAGTCAAGGCCAAGGAAACTGCGGTGATGATGGATGGCTTCAAGGTGGAGCACGCCAAGAATGCCAAAGCCCAGAAAGCTGATCGCAAAAAGTTCGTATCTGTTCTCGGAACTGAGGTCAGCGCCATGAGGCATGTAAACGCCGAGGATCTGACTGGAGCGCGAAAAGCCTGGAAGACTCTGTCTCCGGGTGCGCAGAAAGCCAAACTGGCTGCCGAGCAAAAAGCCAAAGCTGAAGCCGAAATGAAGGCCAGGTTAGCGGCGGAAGCTCGAGCCAAGGCGCTTGCGGAGATGAAACCTGCGGAACCCGAAAAACTTTCACCCGCTCCGGTGGATACCGGAGCCAAAAAGAAAGACAAGAAGTAGTAGACAACGAGAAGAGCCATGGAACGGCAAGATAACAACAAAGAAGCTGATCATGGCGTCGATGAACCAAACATGACCGAAATTACTTGCGCATTTTGTGGTGGCACTGGAACCGACCCGTTTGGGGTGATGTCATGGCTTTCCACATGCTGCATATGCGGTGGTAGAGGCGTCGTCAGCATTGAGGCGCCCTACAGATTCTGTCCGCATTGCAATGGAACCGGAGCTGTGAAGACGCTTACCTGCACAACGTGTCGTGGCAAGGGTCATGTGCCGTTACCTTCGGCGCCCATTGTAGAATGCCCTGTATGCGCAGGATCTGGTGATGATGGATCGGCCCCCGCTCTGGCTTGTATCAGATGCCAGGGTAAAGGTTTTGTTTTAGCTTGAGCTAGCGCCGGCAAGATCACCGAGCCGGCCTAGCCGATTTTTGCAAATTCAGGTTTAGCATTGACCTGATGAGCAAATATTAGGCGCAATAGAAAGTGAGATGTCATGATAAATCCGGACACACAATTAGAAGCGCTAAACTCGGAAATTATCTCTCCTGAAGAGGACAATGTTTTCCCGGAGGCAAGTGATCAGTTCGTAAACACTCTTTACGTCAAAGAGTTGACCGAGAGGGCCCTGGCTTACCTCGCCGTCGGATACTCCGTGCATTTTGCAGGTCCAGCGGGCACAGGCAAGACCACCTTGGCTTTTCACATTGCCGCCAGACTCAGCCGTCCGGTCATACTTGTTCATGGCGACGATGAATTTGGAAGTTCCGACCTGGTAGGTCGAGACGCAGGATATAAGAAGTCGAAACTGGTTGATAATTTTATCCATTCGGTTGTCAAGACTGAAGAGGAAATGAGAAGCCTATGGGTCGATAACAGGCTCACTACAGCCTGCAGAGACGGCTATACTCTTATTTACGACGAGTTCACGAGATCGAGACCGGAAGCCAACAATGTGCTCCTGAGCATATTGGAGGAAAAAATACTGAATCTCCCGAGTCTTAGAAGAACGGGCGAGGGTTACATGGAAGTCCACCCTGACTTCAGGGCTATATTTACCTCCAATCCGGAGGAATATGCCGGGGTTCACAAGACTCAGGACGCCTTGATGGACAGGTTAATCACCATAAACGTAAATCATTATGACAGGGAAACGGAAATCCGGATTACCATGGCAAAATCCGGTGTCTGTAGACAGGATGCTGAAGTAATCGTAGACATCATACGAGAACTGAGACACGTGGGGGTCAATAACCACAGGCCTACGATCAGAGCCTGCATCGCCATTAGCCGTGTACTGCAACATCTTGGGGCACGGGCTCTCGAGTCGGACAAGACCTTCCATTGGATATGCCGCGATGTTTTGAACACGGATACGGTCAAGGTTACTCGAGGCGGCGAATCACTGATGAAGCAGAAAGTGGATGAAATCATCACGAAGGTTTGCCGACAAAACAAAACTGCCAAGAAAGCCGCTCCAAAACTCGCCGGGCAGTAAAGGGAGTGTAGACGATGGAAATAAAGAAGACGGCAGATATCAGGGGAGTCCGAGAGATTCGGACGTACGCCGGTCGCGTAGACGCAGTGGGGCTTCCTTACCTGGCCTTCATGAAGATCAGTTGTCTTGAGATGGAGAAGGCGCGCAGGGAGAAAGAAAAAAGTAGCGCCCTTGCAAGGATCAGGAATATTGACGCACGCATACGCGATATCGAGAATGAAAAGAAATCAATTCTCGATGGGTTAGGTATAAAAGACCGAGAAGCTCCTCAGTTGACGGGGAACAGCAGGCCCGTCTGCGCAGTGCCCAAAAAACAGTTCAATGTTTCGGGTAAAGGCGCCATCAGGGACAAGGACGGTTTCAAAATAAGGTATTAGAATCTTGGACACCATCCCTATTTTCCAGAGGCTGGCCTTAAACAGAGCCCAAGCCCAACTACCAGGGGGTAAATGAATGATACCCATTAAAACCTACAGGCAGATAATTTCATGCGCCGAAATAAAGGGGTACAAGTCCGTTAAAAAATCCGCGGCAGCCCCACAGGACAAGTTGGACACCGGACGCATCAATAACGCCAAGAACTGTAGACGCGCTTACGGTGATTGGAAAATCTGGTTCGGTGGACAGTGCCGGGCAAGCGCACGGAAAGGGTAGAAATATGAAAGTCAACTGTATCACTTGCGGACATAGTCTGAACATGGATGACGCTTATGATGATTTTGATGGGCTGGTGAGGTGTTATGTGTGCTCCGGCCTGTTTGAACTCAAAACGGCCGATGGAAAAGTAAAATCGGTAAAATTTGCCCATATACCTGCTCCGACGACTGCTAAACCATCGAAGGAGTCAATGGATCCTAAGCCGGTGTAAGTCGCGCTTGAAAATATTGCTTCAGCAGTTATAATGCCGATGATGGCTCGGACTATCAGAACTTGTCGCATGCTTTCGCTCTGGATGCCGAACTCTCAATCGGCTTTATTTTTATGATCATATTCACTTGTTCGACAAATTCTTACATTTCTTACGGTCGCTGGTGCAAAAATGGAAAAGAGAACCAAGAAAATTCCAGGTCAAAGTGGGCGCTACATTTACGCCCTAATACCAGGAGCAGAAGACAGATCCTTTGGTACCGTGGGAATAAATGGCGCCAACGTCTATACCATTTCCTCGGGAACTATTTCGGCAGTTATTAGCGATGCGCCAAACGGGAAAATTCGTCCTGAAAGGCGCAACTTTGCTGCGCATCAGGCTGTTCTGAAAAAGCTTCTTGAAGTCGGTGATCTTCTGCCCATGTCTTTTGGCAATGTTTCTGATGGAGTTGGGGCGGTGCGAAGTTTCCTGTCGAAACATCAGAAGTCGATAAAAGAAGGCCTTGATCGAGTAAGTGGAAAATACGAAATGGGTCTGAAAGTTAATCTTGATGTCACCAACATTTTCGAGTTTCTCGTTAACAGGAATGAAGACCTCAGGCTGGCGCGCGACCAGCTCCTCGGTAGAAGCCGTGAAGCTACTCAGGACGAGAAAATCGAGCTTGGCAGACTGTTCGTCAACATACTCGAATCGGAGCGAGAAGAACAGACTGAGTTTGTTGAGAAAATTCTTCTGAAGGCCTGCCATGAGGTCAAAAGAAACAAGTGTCGGGAAGAGCGTGAAGTGATGAACCTGGCCTGTCTTGTGGACCGGAATGAAATTGAAAAGTTCGAGGCCGTAGTTTTTGAGGCTGCGAACAATTTTGACGACAATTTCGCTTTCGACTACAATGGCCCCTGGGCTCCTCATAACTTCGTTGAGGTGGACATCAATTCATAGGGCTGGCCGACAGTCGGAGTTATGGGCATGTTCCTTGTTGATGACATTTTGATGGCGCCATTCAATGGTGTGTTGTGGATATTCGAAGAGATCCACAAGGCTGCCAAACAGGAGCGTCAGGATGAGTCCGAATCTATTACGGCGGAATTACAAAAGCTTTACATGCTCCTGGAATCTGGCTCTATTAGTGAGGAAGAGTTTGACCAGAGAGAGGCGCTCCTGCTGGACAGGCTTGACAGCCTGCAGGAGACAGGAGCCGTGATAGAGGAGGATGAAGAAGGTGACGACGAGGAATATGACGAGGACGAAGATGAGGAATTCGAGAGTGGTAGTAACATAGAAATACTGGACTCTGATTCCGGTGAAAACGAATAAATTAAAGCCAATTCAAAAATTCGGGCGCCGCAGATGGAATAAAAAATGATATGAACGATGAGAACAGGGAAATATCGTTATGTGAAGTTTTGGACAGGGTCCTCAACAAAGGCGCTGTAGTAGTGGGTGATGTTACCATTTCAGTGGCTAACGTTGATCTGGTGTATCTTGGACTACAGTTGATTCTGAGTTCCGTGGAGACAGGACGAAGACTAGGTTTCCAGGACTCAAACTGTGGCCCCTATATTTCGGACTAGTCTCTGGTGAGAGTTGGTTCCAGCAGGCGCCTCATCGGCTGTAAATATACCATAGGATGGCTAAGTGATGCGATTAGGCTCTGAAAATGAAACCACCATTTACACTGTAAAGGACCCGGGCTCTCCGATGACATCTAGGGAAGACAGTAAGACATTGATAAGCTCGGAGAATCTGTCTGATTTTGCCAGAATAATGAATTCAGGAGCATTGGGTCAGAGAGACGACTCTTCTGAAGCTCCGAGAATCAGTCTGGACAAAGACAATGTCAAGAATGGTTTAGGACAACTAGTCCTCACACTCATAAAGCTACTCCATGAGTTACTGGAACGGCAGGCGATCAGGCGAATGGAAGCGGGGTCACTAACAGACGCAGAAATCGAAAACCTTGGTTTGACCTTGATGAAACAAGCGCAGGAGATCGAGAGATTGCGAAAAGAGTTCAACCTGGAAGAAAAAGATCTTAATCTCGACCTCGGCCCGCTCGGCAAATTGCTATAAGGAGGACGAGTATGGCTGTTCAGCAATATACAAGACATTCAGTTCAAAGCACCAATCTGGCCGATCTGTTGGAACGTGTCCTGGACAAGGGAATAGTTATAGCAGGCGACATAAAGATAAAGCTGGTCGATGTTGAATTGTTGACGATTCAGATACGACTGGTAGTGTGCTCAGTAGACAAAGCTAAAGAGATTGGAATCGACTGGTGGGTAAACAATCCTGCTTTCCAGAAACAGGACCCGCCTCTCGAAATTAAATGAAGCCATAGAGTAAAAATCAGTTGTTTAATGACTCTGGTCGGCGCCTATCACGGTTATTTCAGGTGCCTCGTTTCCGCTCATCCTTACTATACCCTGATTGATGGCTGAGTTACCCGGAATCAGGTTCCTGTCAATCAGCGTATCCGCTATTGAGTCCGCAACCAGTCTGGACAGTTCGGGTCCATAATGAAAAGCTGACACATACAAGGGTCTATCGGCCGCTGTGTTCATCTCTGCCAGCCAGATAAAGTTTTGACCGAGTTCCCTGTAGTTGGTCGAGCCGGCGACAAATTCGTAGCCACGTTTTAAATACGGCGTGAAAGAATCGTAATCAAAATTCTTGAAAATGTGGTTTTTCAAATCGTGTCCGAACAGGGGTGTTGGTTGCCAAACGAACACTGACCGCACTCCCATATCCCTCGATATGGCCTCAATCATTCGTCGGTTCATCTGATATTGGCGAACAACATTCTGCAGGGCGCCTGACACTTCTTCACTCGATAAAATCCTGTCCTTGGTTCTTTGAATGGAATTCTCAGACTCAAACGGTTTAGTGAAGCTGTTTATGAATTTTATAAGGGGCAATTCTCCCCAAAGTTTCCTGTGAAGAGGCGTATCGTGTTCCCTCATGAATTTAGTCAGGTTTCCGGTGTAACTCGGTTCTCCGTCCAACCTTGAAAATTCGTTGACTCCGTCCATGAAGATGGCCATGTCCGGAATAAGACCTTCCGACAGATGTTTTTCAAACAGAATTCGCTCTTGTGAGGAAAAATAGGCTCCTCGACCGAAATTGTAGACCCTTACGGGTATGCCCAGCTTGTGGCCCAGAATTTCCTGCAAATGGGAAGCTACCGTCTCATCATCAGGCACTCCATATCCGAAACTTGTCGATCCCCCATAAAAGAAAATTACAAAATCACTCTGGAGAGGCGGCCACGGGCCCTGATTTTTCGAGCGTCTGAATCCATTGGCGTCTACATTAACAAATTTGGTCCGGTAAGGCGCTTCCTTGAATTGAGTATAAGGGTCATAGTCCTGAGCAATGCGCCGACTATCGGATATGAGCTGGTCAATGTCATGCTGTGATAGTGCAGGGAAAAGCTGTTCCAGAGCCTCATTGCTTTTCTTGTGCCACATCGGCGCTTTTCCCGGCTCGCTGGTTTTCACCCTTAAATCCGAAAGCTTGGCGTATCCCCATAGTGACAGGTTCAATATCAGGAATAAAGCCAAACAGTTGATGGTTACAAGAGTTGACCAGAATACAATTTTGGAAATTGAAGACCGTATTGACCTGAAATCAGGCATTTTAGACCCACCATTGTTCCGGAAGAGCCGGCGTTCCTTCGCAAAAAATATTACGAGCCGTTGTGGTCGGCACTATTTGCAGAGCTTTTCATGAAATGCAAGAATTAAAACACCACCATAAGAAAATTGTTTAACAGGTTTCCTGACTATAATTTGTTCTGTAAAACCATATGGCACGTATGATAGCAGAAAGTATCTTAAAAGTCAAATAGTTATAGCGAGGATTGAAGAAAGTTTGTGATAAAAATACCTGGTTGGAGGACTGGGGCAAAAAAACTGCAGACAGGATTGCATGAATCAAAATGTGGAACTTGATGGATTGATCCTACATTCCGCATAGGATTTTATTGAGATTAGATATTTTTCCTGTGGAGTATTTTCGCGACAACAAATTCTAAAAATGCTAAACAATGGGCATCCATCGACTTGGAGGTGAGCTTTGAGTATCGAGCCTCAGGATGTCCGAGCCAGCGATGTCAGTTTGTCGAAACTTCGGAACATGACATGCAAGCCCGTATCAGGATGATACCGGAGTACAACTACGCCCTGCTTTCTCATAATCAGGGCAAAATTTACAGACCAACGGGGCAAGAAACCAAATCTGCATCGAAATAACCGAGGAGAGGACCAACATATAAGATAAAAATCTCAACAATAACTCTTCTATCGGAGCAACCGGGAATAATTCATCAGAAATTAACGTGCTCCTGCGCGGAATGTGAGATTGATGGTGTGATAAGGGAAAGGGCTGCGATTGAAAGCGATTGGGGAATTATCCAGAGGGATTATTCTCTGGACACGGCTCTTTTTAATGCCATCCCTTCACAAATTTCAATCGGAGCCCTTCATTGTTCAAATCTTTGGCGCCTGTTTCCGGTGACGCCGAACTGCGACTTTTTTAACTCACTTCGCCGTCAGCGACCTTAGTCCTGATGAGTTTTTTATTAATTTTACCGACACTGGTTTTAGGAATTTCAGCTACCTTGTAGAATCGGTCAGGAATGGCCCATTTCGATATGGCGCCTTTGTTCGCGAAGTCCGCCATGAAGGAACGAACGGCATCCTCATTGTATGAATCCTCAAATCCGGGCTTGGGAACAACGAGAGCGACCGGTCTTTCAACCCATTTTTCGTCTGGAACTCCGATCACCGCCACTTCCGAGACCGATTCGTGCTGACTGATCAGGCTTTCCAGTTCCAGCGAGGATATCCATTCTCCACCTGTTTTTATGACATCCTTGAAACGATCTGTTATCTTGACGTACCCTTCAGGGTCCATATTGGCCACGTCACCTGTGTGCAACCAGCCACCGGCCCATAATTCCTCGGATTTTTCATCACTCTTGAAGTAACCCTGAGTCAGCCAAGGCGCCCTGACCACTACTTCACCTGTTGTGGACCCGTCATGTGGAACTTCTTTGAAGTCGGAATCAATGATTTTGAGATTGACCAGCGGAACAGGCAGTCCGGTTTTGGTGATGATTTCAACCCTGTCATCTTCCGGTAGATCAAACATTTTTGGTTTGAGGTTGGCTGCGGTCAGGAGAGGGCAGGTTTCCGACATGCCATACGCTGAAACGATCTGAATTCCCAAAGCCATGGACGCCTTTGCCAGTCCCTTGGGCAGAGCCGAACCACCGATGACCACCTTCCAGTTGCTAAGGTCCACCTGTTTTGCGACTGGAGAAGAGACCAGCATGTGTAGAATGGTGGGGACGCAGTGCGAGAATGTAACCTTCTCAGAGAGTAACAACTTGAGCAGCATGGCCGGTTCATACCGTCCCGGGTAAACCTGCTTGCAGCCCATCAGGGTAGCCAGGTAGGGTATTCCCCAAGCATGCACATGAAACATCGGCGTTATCGGCATGTAAACGTCAGCGGACTGGAATCTGACAGGAGAAGAGAAGGACGCAAGCGCCATGGCCAGACCGAAGGTGTGTAGAACTAACTGACGATGGCTATAGTAAACTCCCTTGGGATCTCCGGTAGTTCCAGTGGTGTAGAACAACGTGGCCCTTGTGTTTTCGTCGAATTCCGGAAATTCATAAACATCCGAAGCCTTGGAGAGCAAATCTTCATATTCGCCCGCCAAATCCAGGGAGGTCTTTGGCGCGGATTCACCCTCCTGCATGAGAATGATTTTTTTAACCGTTGTCAGGCTGGGCAGGATTGATTCGATTAATGGCAAAAATTCTTCATTTACAAGCAACACAGTATCTTCAGCATGATTAATGGTGAAGACGACCTGTTCCGGTGAGAGTCTGATGTTCACTGTGTGTAGTGTGGCGCCCAGCATCGGAACGCAAAAGAAGCATTCCAGGTAACGGTGGGAATCCCAGTCCAGTACGGCGATCGTGTCATCTGAACCTATCCCCAGATCTCCAAACACATTGGCAAGTTGATTGATTCTTTTGTAAAGATCGCGATAAGTAAACCGCAATTTGTCCCTGTAAACAATCTCCTGGTCCGGTGAGTAAAGTAGAGGGGTGTTAAGAATCTGCTTGATCAACAGTGGATACGAATAAGCCGATGGCGTTTTGGTGACAAGTCTGGTAGCTTTCTCCATTCAAGATCTCCTCCAAATTTTATATCTGAGGTGAAATGCCTAAATAACGGCATTTTTTAGAACTCTGAGCAGGGGGAAGCAAAACCGATTCCCGTGTCAATCCTACCTTCACTGACAACTATGTCAACAAATTTTATCAAAAAGTGAGGCGTTCCAAGATTAAGGGACTTCCTGACTCTTGAAAAACCTTCAACGAACATGTTTTACAAAAGAATTTATTCAATCCTGAAGAGCGATTCATCAAACTCGGGTTTTCCTGAATATTTTTTCATGAACATGGCCGGAACCATTTCCAGGTTCATCAACAGCTCCGATGGCATATCGACACCTACATTGCGCATTGCCTCCAATATGGCCTTGGGCTGCGGCGGACAGGATTTGATGAATATTATATCGTCCTTGTGAGGAAGATTCCTGTTAGCCTCGTAAAGACACTTTCCAATGAGAACGCTCTTTTTCCCGGGGGTTGGTTTCATGATTTTTCCGGTAAGGATTTCGATGTTGTCCCACTCCTTACCTTTCCACGCCATTGCCACAGAACTCAAAACCGCCCCTGTCAACACGGAACAATACGTGCAAAGGCTCAGGTCATATTTGGGGTATGAAATCCCCGAAATTCCCATTTTCTTCATGGGTAGCGGCAGACTGTTGTCTTCATTGTACGGGAATGTGTAGTCGTGAAATTTTGCCAGGCTTTCGATGTCTTCCCCCACAGTTGAGATGTCGGACAGGTCAAGTGGCCGATTTCTGTTTGCAGCCGCATGCGCAAGGTGGGGGACCTCATTGCCGGTATAGCCCAAGAGTTTTGCGCCCACCAGATCTGCCGATAAAACATCTCTTGATCCAACCAAAAGATCGCTTCTATGGGCTTTTCCGTCGAATCCAGGACCTCTCTCGTTCGTGAAAATGCCATCAATCAGGGTCAATCCCGGGGGGATTTTATCCGCCAGCATGGAAACCATGAAATTCAGGTCTGTTCGCTCATCACAGTTATGACATTTCTTTCGTGAGTTTATGTCAATTGTGCCCTTGATGTTCTTGATACCAAGACTGACTACTGTCTGGGCATGTGTTTTAAGAACAGGAAGGTTAATCACAAAATCGCTGTTCATAATTGCTGAACTGTAGTTGAGACTAATGCCTTCGCAAAGCTCGACCTTTTGAAACGAGCCTTCAAACACGTTCAGCAGTTTGACGCCATACCGATCGGCAAGGGTCTGATAGCCAAGTTTTTGAAATGCGTCAAACTGGGTCAACCTATCTTTAGGGTCGAATACGACCGTGCCTTCTCCAATGGTTATATCTGAGACACCCATTTGTTTGAGAATGATGACTATGTCCTCCAGAACCCGGGATGTGGTAATCACTCCAAATTTCGGGAAAGTCAACGCCTTGCTCCAAAAGACTATATTTGGCTTGATGAAAACACGGTCGGTTGACTTTAATTTTTCCAGACCATTGCATCCTGCTACAAGTTTTCGCACAGACTCAAGGGGTTCTGAGTATTTTTCAACTGATACTAGGAATTTAGCCATGATGAAGCGCCGCCTCATAAATTAGTTTGGGAAGATAAAACATTATCGACAATACCACACGCCCGATCAATCGTAAATTTTGAATAAAAATACGACCCATCACGCACTGACTGAAAGGGTTCCGAAAATTCAATGGTGATCAAACAAACAAATCATTCGGGACATCAACAGTCAGGTCGGTGTCTTCCATTAGACGTTCGTACAATCCATTGATTTTGTTAGTTTCGTAATGAAAATAGTATTTCATTGCGTGGATCTTAGAGCTGTAAAAATTTTCCCGGGTCTTGTCCTGATTCCGTTCCATTGCCTTGCAGGCGGCAACACCCTGAAGAAGCCACTGCCAGGCGATTGCTATTATGCCGAAAAATTCCAGGTACAAAGTGGCGTCAGCAAGAAACCTTTTTACCTTTCCAGTCATGGCTATTGAGGCAAGCTTCATCGTCACAGTTTGCAGCTTGTCCAAAATGATCTGCATTTTTTGGGAATAAGGTTCCAAGGCGCCAATTTCTGAAGCTATTTTAACCACGTTGCCTACTTCCTCAAAAAATAATCTCAAAGCCGCCCCATTGTCCTGAAGCGCCTTTCTTCCCAACAGGTCAAGGGCCTGTATGCCCGTAGTTCCCTCATGAATAGGGTGAATTCTAGCGTCCCGGTAAAACTGTTCCAGAGGAAATTCATCGCAATATCCGTAACCACCGAGAATCTGGAGTCACGCGCTGACGGACAGAATGCCCATTTCGGATGGAAATGTTTTGGCGACAGGGGTGAGTAAATCCAGCAACATCGAAGCTTTTTTTCTGTCTTCCGAAGATTCCGAATGCTTCATGTCATTGTATAGGGAGCATTGAAGTATTAAAGACAATGAGCCTTCCACTACAGATTTTTGGTACAGAAGCATCCGCTTGATGTCGGCGTGCTCGATGATTCTCACTGGCTCGCCTGAAGGATCTTTGCCGGAAACATCCCGTCCCTGAATTCTTTGGTCTGCATATTCCAGGGAAGCATAATAGGCTGCCGAGGCTATGGCTGCCGCCCCCGTTCCTACTTCAAGTCTGGCCTCGTTCATCATCTGGAACATGTAATTCAAACCCTTGTTTGGCGCTCCAACAAGGTAGCCGACACAATCATCGTTGTCACCAAACATCAAATGAGTGATGGGAGCGCCTTTGTAACCCAGCTTGTGATAGACTCCGGAACAAAAAACGTCGTTGCTGACCAGGTCTCCAGATTCATCCGGTCTTTTCTTCGGGACAACAAACAATGATATGCCCTTAATGCCTGCTGGCGCATTTTCAATTCGGGCCAGCAACAGATGGATTATGTTGTCAGCGCCGTTGTGCTCACCTGCTGATATGAAAACCTTTTGACCCTTGATCCTGTAACTGTCATGGCCCAGCGGAGTAGCTTTTGTGGTGATATCAGCCAGCGAACTACCGGCCTGGGGTTCCGTCAGGGCCATCGTGCCCTGCCATTCACCGGAAAACATGCGGGGAATGAAGGTATCTTTGAGAAAGTCGGACCCAAAAGACTGGATCAGATGGGCGGCCCCGGTGGTAAGCAAAGGATAGACTGAGGCGGAATAGTTTGCAGCGGCAAACAGGAAATAACATGATGTGGTTATACTGAAAGGCAGTTGTTGCCCACCAAGGTCGAAAGGCGCATTGGCTGAGATCCAGCCACCTTCACCGCATTCCTTCATGAAAGTGCGGACAACAGGGTGGACAGAGACTTCACAAACCTTGTATTCAGGCTGGCGTTTGTCCATCTCGGACAGGCAAGGATGCAAAAGTTCAGTAGACATTCTCTTCGCTGTTTGAACAACGAGATCAAAGGTTTCTCTGGAATGTTCCGAGAAATAGGGAAAAGAGGTCAGTGATTCGACATTAAAGACATCGTAAAGCAGAAAATGTATATTTTCGAGACTTGCGAATTTCTGGGCCATGGTCTTCCTCGCTTCTTCTAAAGTGATTCCAATCCTAGCCCCAATTGACGAGAAAAAAAAAAAAAAAGGCGCCGTCTCGGCGCCTTGGCAATATACAGGATGAATTAAACAAGCATGTAATTCGGAAAATCCGACTGTTAAATTTTAAGTTGTCGGCGCTTTTTTTATCCATGGCCTCAAGTAAAAGAATCTATTTTTCCTTAACTTTCCATTCTTTCCAGACATTTCCTGTAAGCTCGGGTCTGGGCTTCAATGTCTGGGCGCCGGGAGTCCATCCAGCAGGGCATACTTCTCCAGTTGCCTTGACATGCTGAAAGGCCTGGAGTTGACGAATTAATTCCAAGACATTTCGGCCAACGGGCGGCGCTAGTATCTCAATGGCCTGAATCACCCCGTCGGGGTCTATGATGAAGCGGCCTCGGATGTCTACACCGGCCCTAGCGTCATAAACCCCATACGCTTTTCCGATATTTCCAGCGGCATCGCTCAAGAGGGGGAAGGGTAAGCCCTTGGGTATCATCTTTGAGAGTTCGGTTTCATCCCAAATTTTGTGGGAGAATCGGCTGTCCACGCTCATAGCAAGAACCTGTGTGTTCAATTTTGAAATTTCATCGTGTTTGGCGCCAACTGACGCTAATTCGGTCGGTCAAACAAAAGTAAAGTCACCTGGATAGAAACACAAGACAACCCACTTACCTTTATAATCCGACAACTTGATGTTCTTGAAGCCACCATTGAAGTAAGCCGGAGCCTCGAAATCAGGGGCCTTTCCTCCAACCCTTGCTGTTACGGGATTGGACAAAGCCTGATTTGTATCGGCTTTATCTTTTGCTGCCTCCTTGTTCTGAACAATAGGGCCGGCGGCCGGTTCGACACATTCATCCACCGCCCCTTCTGTCTTTGGATCAGCCGAAAAGGCCGGTTGTTGACCCAAAATGAAAAACAAACCCATTGCCAAGAAAATAATGAATTTTGAAAATTTCATCACAAAACCCTTTACCCCTTTCCTGTTTTATTTGTAAGCCCCAAAAAGAGCTATGACCCTCAGTCCTAAAAAACAATTCTTAAACAGGCCAGCGCAGTTTTATGTAACCGGCGGCTCGCAATCATTGCCCGACAATCAGCCACTTAAACCGGTGGCCTTGATCGGCGTCAGCATTTCTAAAACAATTCGTCCCTAAATAAGTTTTATTATTAATTAAAAAAAACAGCAACAAAACACCCCTATCCCTACAGTAGCCACTATAAAGCATTGAAACCCCGTAAGCAACATTTTTGTATTTAAACAACTTGTTCTTTATTCAGAAGGTTTATTTTCATAAAGAAGTATAAGCGGAGCCGTTCAAGGGGAGTCCCAAGTATTGCGCTGATCAGTAGAGGAATCATCACTATCCTGAAGATAAATCCAAAATGATTCGCCGGATCATGTGAACGGAGAGAAAATATCAGAGGAATTATGGCTCCCCGAGTAGGACTCGAACCTACAACCTAATGGTTAACAGCCATTCGCTCTGCCGATTGAGCTATCGGGGATCAGGAATATAAAATCATACGCTTTCGATCAGCGTCATTCAATCTCCACATTTTGTCTAAAAAGTCATCGTTTGTCAATTCTGAAATAGAATTTCTCTGAATTTTTTTGAGACATGCGCCGCCTGCACGTCATATTAAGTCCTATTCAACGGTTCTATAATACATAGTCAACTGCTGTGAAAAGTGGTTCACAAATATTCCAGACTAGTCAGCGGCCCATTTTCTTATGGCTGGGAGTTCCACTGCATCCCATGCCTCTGAAATTCTCAGTTTCATGAAATGCTCGAAGAGTTCATCGACAATGCTCATCCCTTCTTCCACAAGAGAAATTTTCTCCAGAAAATTGCCTTCAGCTTCCGATTCTGAATCTCTTTCGTCTGGAGGCAAAATGGGCGGGGTTTTAAAAGATCCAAAAGAAAACCATGTCCCTTTTAGCACCATTGTGAATTCGTTTTCATCGAGCTTCAGAGATATTCGCGCCTCCTCTATTTTCTTTCCTTCTCTCAAAGCCGCCAGTCCCTCTCTCAATTCGGAGTATTCGCCCTTTATTGAAACGGTCTGAGGTGTCTCCACATCTGAGAGGTCCAGAGTCATTCTATCCAGAAAAACAGCCTGAATAGGCTTTTTGCCGGGAATTTCGATTGTTCCCCCGGTCTGGTCTGATTTAAACCAGAGCCAGGTAAGAAATTCTCTTCCCAGAAAAGCCTTCTCCCTGAGTATGTCCAGAAAATCCATTTGATAGCCTCGATTTAAACTTTAACTGGTGTCCTGGGAGTAAAATCACTAGCCTTGAGATTTTCGAGACTGGATTTCTCCGCAGAGATTTTAAGTATGTCTTCGGCTTTAAGGTATGCAATTAGAGGTATGAGACTCAAGCCAAAGCATTTTTTGAAATGGTCTTCGAATCTTTCACGCGCTTTGATGGAGAGGCTTGTGAAGTAAACAACCGATCTAGATGTGTCCCAAACAAAGTCGAAGACCTGTATTGAGGGTAAAACCTGTTTCTTGAGACTTTCCTTGACCGCTTCCTTGAGTTCTTTACGCTGATTCGAAGACAATCTTCGCTGGCCGGTCTCTTTCAGCAGTCTCCTGGTCTCTTTTTTTATCTGGATTTCCAGTATCCTGGGAGGAATCCTGACCGTATCGACTCTGAGTGATAGAGCCACATAGTTGCTGTACAGATAAGACGCCCCATGAAACTCATATTCTGAAAAATCTTCAATTGAGGTCCATCCCAATCCGATCAACTCTCCAGGACTCTCAATATCCCGGAACGATCCGGCCTTGACGCCCGCATCAACCGCATCCCAAAAAGAACTCTGAATGTCTCCCTTTGTTTTATATCGCATCATTGATGTCGATCTTGAAAAGAAACCCATATAAGGACACCTCTAAAGAAACTGATCCTGCATTATAAAACTGTTTTACACTAGCCTGCCGGGAACCTGTGTAATTTTCACCCACACCACTACGAGTCACTCCAGAATATCAGAATACCGTCTTTTTAGCCATGCTTTGCGATAAATACATGACTCTAGGAGCCTGTCGGCCTGAGGATTAGCCTCGTTCCATGTCACAGACAGACTTTGTTTTAAAACTACTGAGGTAAACCGTTTCGTATCGCTCGACAGCAGTACTGGATCTGGTGTAAACGTCAAGAAACTTGGGAAACTAACAAATCCGCTTCGTGTGCTATCAACCTATTTAGCCAGGGCGAAGAGCCTCTTGAGGTTAAATGCAATGCAAACCAGATCCCATTCACCTTTTACCGCCTCCACTCCGCGTAACAGGAATTGGCGAAAGCCCATGACGGACTTTATGATGCCAAACACGGGCTCGATAGTGCTTTTTCGCTTCGCATAGACAGCCTTACCTGATCTTGTTTTGAGCCTATGCTTCATGGTGTCCAGGAGAGTGGCGCCATCAGGCAATGGCGCCGGTTCCCGGAACCGATCCATAACCGGTGGATGATGTTTTTCGCGATTGACAGCTATGTAAGGAGTCACCCGGTTCTTTTGGCAAAGCTTTACATTCTCTTCACTAAAATAGCCGTTATCCGCAATCAGCTCAGTAACTGTTCCGAGTCCTTGTGGTAAATTCTTAAGATTGGTCAAGGCCGGTTCCAACTCCTTTTTGTCATTGGGAGCCTGGGTCACATGAGTGGTGACAATCAGCATGCTGTCCATGTCCACTCCCGCCTGGACATTGTAAGCCTGTTCGAACCCACCGCCAGAGGTTGGCATTATCCGCGATTCCTTATCGTTCAAATTGACCTGATCCTTTTGCGTTGGCCCAGGCTCCGGTGGTTGCGGTGATCTACCCCGGGCCTTTTTGCCGGTCTGTTGTTCCTTTTTAGCTCGCTCGGCGACTTTAGTCTCGTATACCTTTTGTTCCTCGGCTTGCCGTTGCGCAGCACGACGCTCTATTTCAGCCTTGGCTTCCTTAATTGCCTTAACACGCTCCTGACGTAACGAAAGTTCATTCGGTATGTCCATGCCATCAGGAATGTCAGCCTTGTCCACTGATTCGGCCTTTTTCAGCAATTCAGCCACCTCTGCTTCAAGCTGCTTTTCCAGTTTACAGGCATGGCCATAACTCAACGCCTTGTGTTTGGATGCGTTGGCTTTAACTTTGGTCCCATCAATACTAACCTTGCCGAGCTTTAATACTTTCATCTCGTGGGCAATAGCGAGTATCTCCATAAAGATCTTCGTCAACTCGGGCAAAAAGCGCCTCCGGAACGTAGCGATCGTATCATGGTCGGGATGACTGTTGGCGGCGATGTATCGGAAAGCCACAGAGTCATAAGTAT
>CAZGVM010000053.1:0-17827 GCA_964528855.1 uncultured Desulfomonile sp.
TCAGGATGTTGGTGGTAGCGTCCTTGCCGGTCTTGGGGAACAACCAACCAAAAGCAAACGGCATTGCAACCTGGTGTACAGTTTCTCCTCCAATCTTGAAGGGTCTGATCCTCGGGGTGACCATAGCCACGCACTCGACCTCGCCTCGAATAGATGAGACTACGACACGTTCACCGTTCTTGATTCCCCTTTCCTGAGCAAGCGCTGGGCTCAACTCAACAAATAACTCCGGCTGAGCCTCTAGCAGCCATGGCTGCCAACGTGTGAAGGATCCTGAGCACCAATGCTCGGTTATGGTGTTGGTGCTGCACACTATCGGGAAGTTCGGATCGTTCGATGCAAACTTGTCCAGGTCGCTCGTGAAAATCTTGATTACAGGGTTGTTCATCTGAGCCGACATGATGTTTTGAGCCAGCGGACTTTCAACAGGCTCATAATGTTCCGGGAAGGGGCCATCAGCCAGACCTGGACCATACAGGAAGGACACTCCGTCCGGCTTCATTATGAAGGGCAGTTTGCCTTTTTCCTTGTCACTCATGGGCGGCCATGGACCATCGGGGACATCTCCCACCCATTTTCCATCTTTCCACTCAACAAGGGCCCTTTTCGGGTTCCATGGCTTGCCGGTAGGATCGCATGATGCCCTATTGTATAGCACCCTTCTATTAACCGGCCAGCACCATGCCCAATTCGGGAACAAACCAAGACCTGTCGAATCCTCCTTGCCTCGCCTGGCCATCATGTTGCCGGATTTGTCCGGCTTGGTGTAACTGCCGCAATATAGCCAGTTGCCGCAAGATGTGCTTCCATCGGCCTGAAGGTATGCAAATGAAGGAACGAGATCACCTTTCTTGAACTGAATTTCTTTTCCTGAAGGATCTTTTAGAGTCTTGTCGATCAGGAAATAGCCGTTGGTCTCTTTGGCCATCTTGTGGGAATCGAAATGTTTTTTGTCATCCAGGAGTTCCCAGTGAACATTGAGAATCGCCTCAGGACATTTTCCAGGATCCTTTTTGTAAAGCTCCTTGAGCTTGAGCATAACCCTTGAGATCATTTCGCCGTCAGAAATGGTGTCGCCTGGGCCATTGGCAGCTTTATAACGCCATTGTGACAATCGTCCGCTGTTTGAGAGGCTCCCTTCCTTCTCGACAGAGCAGGCCGCCGGCAGTAAGAATACCTCGGTCTTGATTTTCTTGGGATCCATTCCTGGGCCATGCCAGAATGAGGCTGTTTCATTGTTGAAAATGTTGGTATGGACCAGCCAGTCAAGCTTGGCCATGCCAGCTACCACCTTTTTAGTGTTGGGAGAGCTTCCGGCAGGGTTCTGGCTGAATACGAACATTCCCTTGATGCGACCGGCGTACATTTCATCAAAAATGTCCAGCCATGAATAGGTTTTGCCGTCCTCGGCCTTCGGCAACCATGCGTAACCGAAATCATTTTCTTTTGTAGCCTTATCTCCGTAAAGATATTTCAGAAGGCTTACTGAGTATTTTGGATAATTCTGCCACCAGTTGGCGGACTGTGGCTCCGCAGTAGTGGGAGTGTTCCCCTTTATATAAGCATCCAGAGATTGCTGGGAGGCTCTTGGAACCCTGAGGTAACCGGGGATGAGGTGGAACAGCAAGCATCCGTCTGTGGACCCCTGGACGTTCGGCTGTCCTCGCAAGGCGTTGATACCCCCGCCGGCGATACCGATGTTGCCCAGCAGTAACTGGATGATGGCGCTTGCTCGTATGTTCTGGGTCCCAACTGTGTGGTGTGTCCACCCAAGAGCATACAAAACCGTGCCCGCCCTGTCCTTTACTCCAGTCGAGGAGTACATCTCATAAACCTTGAGCAAATCTTCTACAGGCGTCCCTGTGATTTCGGAAACTTTTTCCGGGGTGTATCTCGAGTAATGTTGCTTGAGCAATTGAAGCACACATCGGGGATTCTGGAAAGTCGGGTCTTTTTCCGGAATACCCTTTTCATCGCGTTTAAATGCCCAATTCTTCGCATCATACTTTCTGGTTTCCGCATTATAGCCTGAGAACATGCCGTTCTTGAAATCGAACTTTTCCCCGACTATATATGATGCGTTGGTATAGTTTTCTACATATTCCTTGAAGTATTTATTCTTGTCTAAAATGTAGTAGATCATGCCCCCAAGGAAGGCTATGTCAGTTCCAGATCTCAGGGCAGTGTAGAAATCGGCCACAGACGAAGTTCTGGTGAAACGTGGATCGACCGAGATGATCTTGGCCCCTGCCTCTTTGGCCTTCATGACCCATTTCATGCTGATGGGATGGTTTTCAGCAGCGTTGCTGCCCATGATCAGAAGACAGTCACTATTCTTCATATCAACATAGTGATTTGTCATGGCCCCACGCCCAAACGACTCTCCCAGAGCCGCTACTGTGGGGCTGTGTCATATTCGGGCCTGGTGGTCTATGTACACAAGCCCAAGAGATCGAACCAGGGTGTTTAAAGCCGCAATCTCCTCGTTGTCGATGTTTGAGCTACCCAAATGGACAATGTTTTCGACACGGTTTACAACTTGCCCCTTGTCATTTTTCTCCACGAACCCGGAGTCACGGGTGGCTTTTACTTTCCTAGCTATCTCGGAAATAGCCCAATCCCAGGACTTTTCCTGCCATTTATCGCTATGCGGCGCTCTGTAGAGAACCTTTGTGAGGCGGTTTGGATTTGCAGCTGTCGTTTGAAAGAGGGCTGCCCCCTTTGCACAAAGGGCTCCCTCATTTATAGGGTGATCGGAATCTCCCTCAATGTTGATTATTTTTCCAGTCTTTGAATCTGCGCTGACAACTAGACCGCATCCGACAGAACAATAGGGGCACACTGATGTGGTGGCTTTCGCAGTCTTCATTTTGTCAATCTTGAGTTCCTCGGCATAAGCCTTTGCTGGTCCCATATCAACACCGAGACTAGATAATGCCACCCCGGCGCCTATCAGGCCCGAGACAACGAAGAATTCTCGTCGTGTTACGCTCATACGCAATACCTCCTTACTTCAACAGCGTTTGGTTGAACGTTTTTGTGGTGGAGCGCAATGGTCCACGGCCGCGGTCATAAATTGTTTGCTGACCGTCAATTGCGAACTCCCTGAACGGACTATATCCTCCGGAGACACATGAAATTGCGTTAAGAGAAATGTTAGCTCGAGGACACACGATAATTATGTCCCCTGTGACATATATGTCTATCCTGGCATATCATGCCCGGCAAGTCAAGCCCCAAACATCTGAACAGCGGCCCATGTCATAATTGTCCGGATCGATCACGCTACCAATCGGGAGACAAATCACCTGTAAAATCCTGAAACACCGTTTCAGCATCAAGTAAGTCATTTGAACGGATATTCCGGTTTCACAAAATCGGCGGGTTTTTTGTTTGGCTTGGCAAAAACAAATGGTTGAATTTTGTGGTCGTGATGTGGGAAACAAGTCGCCAGGAGAAGTCCGGTTTAATAGAAAGGAAAGTTCCGATGCTAAAAACATGGGACAAGTATAAACAGTCAGGATTGGTATTGTCGGCAACATTGGCCTTGATGGTTTTACTCCCTGGCATGGTATACGCGCAGGCCCCGGTTAAAACTTTCAATTTGATTGACGCAGTGGAAAAGGGTCTGCAAAGCGAAGTTGAGCGCCTCATCAAGGCAGGGGCGGATCCAAACGTGCGTGACCAGTACGGCACAACTCCTTTACTTGAAGCTTCAAAAAAGGGGACGACCAAAATAGTTATGATGCTCCTGGAGAAGAATGCTAATCCAAATCTTGCCGACATAGATGGCTCAACACCATTGTTGGAGGCTTCAAAACAGGGGCATTTCGACATAGTGAAACTGCTGGTTTCAAAGGGAGCGGACGTAAACGCAAAAGACAGGAATGATGAGACTCCAGTAAGTTATGCAAACCAGAACGGACTAAATGAAATCAAGGACTTTCTGATCAGTCATGGCGCCGTCGAATAGTCTGTCGGTAACGTCCACCGAGATGCTGACTAATTTTGAAAAATATCTTGTTCCGTTTTCATGAGGGGCTTGGGTGATTGGGGAAAAGCTGTTGCATGAATCCTTTTTAAATCGGTTACATCAATAATTCACAGAGAAAATGACCGTGAAAACGGAGGTACATACAATGGCGATCAGAGATGAATTTATAGACGGAATCGAACAAGGATTTGGCGACCGGGTCGAGGGCGCCAATTTTAGACCCAATATAGAGGTTTGGCCCGAAGAGGACGATTTTGGTCGATGGGTCGCATCTCATCAGAATGAAGTAAGATGCGAAATTTGCAGCACGCCTGAATTTGCCGACACACCACATTGTGGGCGTGGATTTCACTGACAATTCCCTGACAAGTTTTGATAACAAGAATATAATCAACACTTTTAGCCGACTCGGATTAACGAAATAATGAACGCCGAGTCGGCTTTTTGTTTCCATGAACATTTTATGATGACAAAGTCGATTCTTCTCAAATTCTTCCTGACTCTTAAAATATTAGTTCAAATCTAATCTGATTAAGATACAATAAATTAAGATCCGCAACAGGCTGAGATACAAGTGTGATTCACGGCGCTTTGTTCAATTTTTTGTTTGGAATTGTATCTGGCATTCTGAAATCGTTGTTGACGAGATAGCTTTGAAAATTTTTTCATGTAAAAGTTATCAATAGGAGCCTGGATGATTATGTCAAATCTTTCACTGAGGGGTTAGGACAATGGTAGATTCAAGCCCTGAAAAGTTAAAAAAATCTGAGGACAGAAGGTGGAGGCTGGTGAATCGAACCATGCGCATGCATGGCGGAAGGCCTGACGCTTTGATAGAGACATTGCATGTGGTTCAGGAGTCGTTCGGATATTTGGATATTGATGCCCTGAAATACGTGGCGGAGTCTCTTGGTTTACCTTTAAGCCGAGTTTACGGTGTGGCGACGTTTTACCATTTCTTCAGCCTCAAACCTCCTGGAGACCATGCCTGTGTGGTTTGCACAGGGACAGCGTGTTACATAGCCGGTTCTTCGGCTATTCTGAAACAGGTCAAGGACGATCTGGGAATATCCGAGAACCAGACAACGCCCGACAACAAGGTGTCTTTGCTCACTGCCAGATGTATGGGCTCCTGTGGCCTCGCTCCGGCGGTAGTCTTTGATGGAGAGGTGAAGGGCAAAATGACCCCGGCTTCCGTCATGGCTCAACTTGGGAGGTGGCGACATGATGACGATTGAAGAGCTGCAGGACATTGGAAAGATTGAGAAAGAGAAGCAGGAAGGATTTAAGCATCGTATTCATGTGTGCGTAGCAGCCGGTTGTTTGTCCTGTCAGAGTGGGCTGGTTAAGGAAGCCCTGGAGAAAGAAGTCAGTCGTCGAGGTTTAGAGAGTTGGTGCCAGGTAAAAGGCGTTGGCTGCCTGGGGTTATGCTCTGCCGGCCCGCTGGTATCGATAGATCCTGACGGTGTTCTTTACAAGGGGGTAGAGGTTTCTGACGCCTCGGACATCATCGAGTCACTTGGCGGTAGTCCACTCTCCAGGCTCGAATGCTCCATGGACCAACCATTCTTCAAGAAGCGCCAGAAAATAGTATTGGAAAATTGTGGAAAAATAGACCCGGAAAGCATAGAGGACTACATCTCGGAGAGTGGCTATGAGGCGCTTTACAGTGCCTTGCGGCTCATGACTCCAAACGAGGTGATTGATCAGGTTGTGAGGAGTGGTCTTAGAGGGCGCGGAGGGGCCGGATTCCCGACGGGTCTAAAATGGACCACGGTGGCCAAGGCGGGGGGGCCGGTAAAATTTGTGGTCTGTAACGCAGATGAGGGAGACCCGGGCGCCTTCATGGATAGAAGTGTTTTGGAAAGTGATCCCCATCGGGTGCTTGAAGGTATGGCCGTAGCCGCTGTCGCCGTGGGGGCTAGTTACGGATTCATTTACCTTCGTGCAGAATATCCGCTGGCGGTAAAAAGAATCAGGACCGCCATTGCCAGGGCTGAGAGGCTGGGGGTTCTAGGACACAACATTTTCAACACTACGTTCAGCTTTGATGTCAAGGTCAGATTGGGTGCAGGCGCATTTGTTTGCGGAGAAGAAACTGCACTGATGGCCAGTATAGAGGGACGCCGTGGCGCTCCAAGGCCCAGACCACCATACCCTGCTGAACACGGTCTCTGGGGGTACCCGACCCTCATAAACAATGTAGAGACTTACGCAAACATACCGCCCATTATTCGCAAGGGGGGGGATTGGTTTGCCTCGATAGGCGTAGGAAAAAGCAAGGGCACCAAGGTGTTTGCCCTGGCGGGACGTGTAAAGAACACCGGCCTTATAGAGGTTCCTATGGGAACCTCTTTGCGCGAGATCATATACGAAATTGGCGGAGGGATCCAGGGGGATCGCAAATTCAAAGCGGTTCAGTCTGGAGGCCCCTCAGGAGGATGCCTGCCGGACCAATTCCTGGACATGAGCATGGATTATGAATCTCTGGCTCAGGCTGGCTCTATAATGGGCTCAGGCGGTCTCATCATAATGGACGAATCATCCTGCATGGTGGATGTGGCAAGATTCTTCGTCGAATTCTGCATGACTGAATCCTGCGGCAAATGCGCCCCATGCAGGATAGGGACCGCTCAAATCTATAACACCCTGAAAAAGATTACGGAAGGCATGGGTAAGCCTTCAGACCTGGAATTGCTGGATGAATTGTGTGACCTGGTAAAAAACACAAGCCTCTGCGGCTTAGGTCAAACAGCGCCAAATCCAGTGTTGAGCACAATGAAATATTTCCTCGATGAATACAAAGCTCACACTGAAGAGCATACTTGCCCCTCCTGCGCCTGCAGGATGAACAATCATGAGGAGGAGCAAAAATGAGACCGCCGGCCTTCCTTCAAAATGTTCTGGAAAGGGATGTGCATCCTGTCAAGGTCATCACATTCAAAATTGATGATAAAGACGTTACTGCCCGGGAGGATGAAACCATACTGACAGTTGCGAGGCAGAACGGGATTTTCATACCCACCTTGTGTCATCTCGAGGGGCTCTCAGAACGAGGCGCATGCCGTTTATGCCTGGTGGAAATAAAGAATTCGCCCAGACTCGCCCCTGCCTGCGTCACAATACCGCGTCAGGATATGGAGGTGATCACCTGCTCAGACCGGGTTGTCAGTTACAGAAAAAAGATACTCGAACTCATACTTACGGAACGAAATCATGTGTGCTCTGTCTGTGTCTCTAACGGTCGTTGCGATTTGCAACAACTGACAGTTGATTTGGACGTCACTCACGTTCACTACGACTACCTTTACCCTAAACACGGGATAGACGCTTCTCACGAGCGATACTCCATTGACCACAACAGATGCGTCTTGTGTCTGCGCTGTGTGAGGGTATGCGATGAGGTTGAGGGCGCTCACACATGGGACATAATGAGCAGAGGAATTCTTTCCAGAGTTATTACTGATCTCAACCAACCATGGGGCACTGCTGAAACCTGCACCGGATGTGGCAAGTGTGTTCAGGTCTGTCCTACTGCAGCGCTAACGGAAAAAGGCAAGTCTGTCGCTGAGATGACCAAAAGGCGACAGTTCCTTCCTTATCTGCAGATGATGAGAAAGGAGTAGCCTAAATGAGCAAAACTAGAGTCGCCACAACATGGCTGGATGCCTGTTCTGGTTGCCACATGTCATTTCTTGATATAGACGAGCGAATTTTCGAGCTGGCGCCACTTATCGAAGTCGTTTACAGTCCGCTTGTCGATGTCAAAGAATTCCCGGAAAATGTCGATGTGACTCTCGTAGAAGGTGCGGTCAGTTCTCAGGCTGATGTGGAAGAAATACTCGAAATCAGAAAAAAAACGAAAATCCTGATAAGTTTTGGAGACTGCGCTGTTTCAGCCAACGTTCCGGCAATGAGAAATCGATATGAAAGTCTGGAGGTTTTGAGTCGGTCTTATATCGAGAATGCAAACAACAACAGGCAGTTGCCCGATCAGAACGTACCCAAACTAATGAAAATTGCCAGGCCGGTCCATGAATTCGTAAATGTAGACGTGTTCCTGCAGGGCTGTCCTCCACCTGCGGAAGCCATTTACAGCGCTTTGAGCCAATTGCTGGCCGGCAAAATTCCCGATCTCAAGGGTAAGACCAGATTTGGCGCATAATTGAGCAGGAGAAGGGATCTAATGACTGAAACAATTACTATCAAGCCGGTAACCAGAGTGGAAGGTCACGGAAAGATCACCATCACACTCAATGACAGTGGGAGTGTTGAGGATGCAAAATTCCATGTGACCCAGTTCAGAGGATTTGAAAAACTTTGTGAGGGCAGGCCTTATTATGAAATGCCTTCCCTTGTTGAGAGAATATGCGGGATATGTCCCATCAGCCATTCTCTTGCTTCAGCAAAAGCCTGCGACGCCATACTTGGCGTTCGCATACCCCATGTGGCCGTAAAGCTCAGACGATTGCTGAATTGCGGTGAATTCATCGAATCTCATGCCTTGAGTTTCTTTCATTTATCTGCTCCAGACTTGCTGCTGGGTTTTGATTCGGACCCGGTGAAGCGGAACATCTTCGGGCTTATTGAATCGCATCCCTCGATAGCAAAGGACGGAATCAGACTGAGAGCTATCGGCCAGGAGATAATAAAGGGCTTTGCCGGTAAGCGCATACATCCGTCCTGGGTAGTGCCGGGTGGAGTTAATCAGTCGTTCTAGGAGGAGAATCGCCAAAAACTCCTGGAAATGCTTCCAGAGGCTTATGATATAGTGGAGAGAACTCTGGTCTGGTTCAAAGCCTCAATCGAAAATTTTCGGGAGGAGATCAGAACATTTTCGAATTTTCCCTCAATGTTCATGGGATTGGTCAATAGCGATGGAAACCTGGAACATCTGGAGGGCAATCTGAGATTTACCGACGCAAAAGGTGAGATTGTCAAGGATTCGGTAGAGCCGTTTCGGTATAACGAATACATCGGCGAATCCACGGAAGCGTGGTCCTACCTGAAGTCACCATACTATCTCCCCCTGGGGTACCCAGATGGGATTTACAGGGCCGGACCAGCCGCCAGACTCAACATCTGCAGCGGTTGCGGAACGCCCAAGGCCGATCAGGAGTGGGCTGAATTCAGGTCTCTGGAACGAGGCGCCGTGTTGAGTTCGTTCTACAACCATTACGCCAGGCTCATCGAAATACTCTATTGTGTTGAATTGGCCGATAAACTGTTGAACGATTCCGATATTATGGGAACTCATGTAAGGGCTTTCGCCAGTCCTAATCATTTCGACGGGGTAGGGGTGGTTGAAGCCCCCAGAGGAACGCTGATCCACCATTACAAGGTTGATGAACAGGGTCTCATAGTGTGGGCCAACATGATAGTGGCCACGGGCAACAATAACCTTGCCATGAACAGAGGAGTGCTGCAGGCCGCAAAAAGGTTCATCACCGATGGCAGGATTACCGAGTCTGCTCAAAACAGGATTGAGGGAGTTATCAGGGCCTTTGATCCGTGCCTAAGCTGCTCAACACATGCAATAAATGGTAGATCGAACATCAGTATTAAGCTGCTGGGGCCTGATGGAACCATATTGGATGAAGTATGATTTGTAACTATTGGATAACAGTTTACTAACTGAAGGCCATCACTATGTTTTGGCTTGCCTTTAAATCACATCTGGTGGATACTAATGAGCAAATGTCCGGAATTAGACGCTCACGCGCTCAATTATTCGAAAGATAACCAATTCTGTTCCTGAAAAATGAACAACATTCTGTCAAAGAAATTAAATATTTTTTTTTACCTTTTATTCACAATGTTGTTGGGATCGTCGGTTTTTTTACGGAATTCCACTGCATCTACAGGTAAATTTTCATACATATTCTCATCCTCAGGTGGCTCCGGCGCAGAATCACCCTGTCCGTTGCTCCCTGGTTGTCCGGGTGGATTGTCGGTTCCTTTACCCCCTTTTCTTGGTACGAAAGATACTGTGACAAGATCTGACTCCCCCAAAATTGATGTAAACATTTCAGGTCTGGTTGAAGGAACGGGGAAATATGCCGGCATGGCGCTCATTCCGCGTGGATCACACACCATGGGAAGCGCCGAGCGAACAGGCAGAGTTGATGAACGTCCGGTTCACGATGTTTTCCTGAATGATTTCTACATAGGCAAGCGCGAAGTGACTGTCAGGGAATTTTGCAGATTTCTCAATAGTCAGGGTGATAGTTGCTCTGATGGGGCTTCACGAATAAAGCTCGACGATCCTAATTGTCCCATCTTGAAAGACGGGGCATTATACTCCTCAAAGCTGGGTTTTTCTGACAAGCCCGTTACACACGTTTCGTGGTATGGCGCCATGGATTATGCCGTGTGGGCCGGAGGACGGCTTCCTACTTCGGCGGAGTGGGAGAAGGCGGCTTTGTTCACTACGACCAATCCTCCCGCAGACGTAGTCGCGATGCCTGCCGAAGAATCAGCAGTTTCGGTCAATCAGGCTACTCCAGGAGTCATGGGTGTCACTGGCTTCGCGGGCAATGTCTGGGAATGGTGCCACGACTGGTATCAAAAGGATTATTACTCGCAAGGCGCCCAGACCAATCCGCTTGGGCCACCACTTGGGCATGAAAAGATTGTTAGAGGCGGCTCTTGGGCGGCGCCCGAGGCCTCCAGGCGAATAAAAAACAGGCACAAGGCGGCGCCCAGAGGTTTTTACAGAACTGTCGGTTTCAGAATAGTCAAAGAATGATATTGTCAAACCATGTCAAAAGTTTCTCCCAACTGGCCGAAGAGAGTAAAGAGCCATCCGTTTCTTACACATCGGGAATTGGCAGCCATGGCGTTGTGTTCCGCCAGTCTGATGTTGGTTTCGGCCCTGCTGGACGCCCCGCTGGAAGGGCCGGCGGACCCGAATGGGATTCCGTCTGAAAATGTCAAAGCCCCATGGATATTTGTGAGTGTTCAGCAAACTCTGAAATGGATGCCTGCCGAATTGGCGGGCGTCATCCTGCCTTTGCTGGCCGTCATTCTGCTTATGTTCATCCCGTATTTTAAATTTCATGCCACGATAAAATACATGTTATTTTTCGGAGTGACTGTCAGCGCTATTGTACTTACGATCTTGGGACTTTTGTCATGACATTGATGAGCGGAAGAATCATCGCTGTCATCTGGGTGTCAGCCATTCTTACTCTTGTGGCCATTTTCTACGCCGAGTATCGTCTGGAAACCCGGGACTGGCGTCATTACCAAAAGAAAGGTATTGAACTTACAATTGAAAAACTCAGAAACGAATCAGCCTCAACAAATGACTATGACCAGAAGAAGAAACTTGAGGCTCATATTGTTTCCCTTCGGTCAAGGCCTCTGGAGCCGCTTGAAATAAAGCCCTTTAACGGAAAATACCCATCAGAGTATTGCCTGACTTGCCACTTTGGGATTGAGGATGTCTCTGCGTCACATCCCAACGAAGTTTTTGGATGCGTGATTTGTCATGGTGGTAATGGCTCGGATTTGTCCGTAAAGGGAGCGCATCGTGGATTACGAGGAGGCAGAAATCCGTCGCAACTAGGAGTGGCGGCTCAGAGTTGTGGTGGCCCCAAAACCGAAGCGGGCAAATGTCATTCAGACAGAGAACACCCGCTGCTTAACAGGGTAGATACCGTGCCCAGGTCGTTGATGGCGACAAATGCCGGAATCATAGGAATTCTCAGATTTCAGTGGGGCCTGGACGAAATAGGACGGACGAAACATGCCATCAAAACAGTTTCTGATGGTAGGATAACTCTGGATGAGGTTCCTCCGGAATTATTCCCTAATGGAGATTACAGTCTGGTGGACAGTCATTTCAGGAAATTTTGCGCCGCCTGCCATCTCTGGGGCGCTCGTCCCGACGAAAAGATGGGCAGACTCGAGGGCTGCTCCGCATGTCACGCCCCTTATTCGGAAAATGGACGATATGAAGGTTGTGACCCGACAATCAAACGTTATGAGCCCGGACATGCCCGAACTCACTCCATAACCAACAAGATACCTGATGATCGCTGCAGGTCATGTCATAACAGGAGCGCCAGGGTAGGTCTCAACTATCATGGTCAGATGGAAAGCGAACAGTATGGCACGCCATTTGTCAAAGGCTACATGAACGATCAGACACTGAGCGATGAAAGGTTTGTCACAAAACTGCTTCCCGACATTCACCACGAAAAAAAAATGGGATGTATCGATTGCCATACCGGTCAGGACACAATGGGCGACGGACATATCCATGGTCGAATGAAAGACCAGATCGAAATACGATGTGAAGACTGTCACGGATCTTACGAGAAACCGCCAGCTACTGTAACATTTAATCAGTATAATCCCTTGATGGCTTCATTGCTGAGGAATTCTCCTAAACTCAATGTTCGCGATGGCGATGAAATACTGGTAAGTTCCAAAGGAAACCCCATGCCTCATATAAAAAAGACGGAGCAGGGGATCATTCTGACAGGAAAACTAACCGGAAAAGAGCATAAAGTGAATGTCATCACGGGCAAAAAAAATGGCCACCAGATCAAGGGACACGAAAGACTGGAATGTGACTCCTGCCACAGCGCATGGAGTCCACAATGCTATGGGTGCCATCAATTGCTGGATTTCTCCCAGAAAGGGATTGATCACCTCACGGATAAGATGACTCCTGGTCTATGGGCAGAAGGAAGAACATATTTCAGATTCGAAAGGAATATTTTTGGAATAAATTCAAATGGTCGAGTTGGAATCCTGGTCCCGGGATGTCAGGTATGGAACACTGTGACCGGCCCGGATGGTAACGTCATAGGCCCCTACGATTCGGCCATCATGCAATTGAAAAACAGAAAAACTTCCGTCGCCATGGGACCTACTCACCCACACACTACACGCAAAGAGGTCCCTAGATGTGTAGACTGCCATCTCGACCCGAAGGCCCTGGGACTCGGGGACGGTAGAATAAAATATGACAGGCTCAGCAAGACTATTGAAATTCAGTCCATCTACGAATCGGCGGCATCCGGACTGGGTATCAACTATCCATTAGACGCCGTTGTTGACAGCGGAGGTGTCGTGCTTCAGGGAACGTCGCATCAGCTTAGTCGGGGGTTCAACAAGGAAGAGCTTCAGCGTATAGTCGCAATAGGACCTTGCCTTGCATGTCATGACCGCTACGACGACCCGGTCTGGTCCAGGCTTGGTCCTTATGAACTTAAGCCGCCGTGTATTCAGGCCCGGACAGGGGAGCCCACTGCTCGCGCCAAGTAAGCTTCATCGTGTAAGTCTCAGGTCCCATCACGAAATATGATTTTGATTATGGATGACCTGGGAGTAAAACAATAAGATATGAGTCGCCAGACGAACAACATGGTTTGCGTGGCACATTCCCACCGGTGTTCAGGCCTGTAACGAGAGGTTCATTCTTGAGATACTCCCTCAACGATATTTCAAACTGGATTCGGAATTTAGCCGTAGTTATAATGTTTTGTCTAATTTCTGGCTTTGTCCTCGTTTATCCTGCACATTCATCAGCTTCCGTTCTCTCCCAGCAATCGCAAACAATCCCAGGGACTGAATTCACAAACCGATTCTTTCAGTCCTTGTCGGAGAAGGAACAAGAGTGGCTGAGAAACCATCCAGTAATTAGAGTCGTTCAGGACCCGAATTGGCCACCGGTTGAATTTATTGATGAAAACGGGAATCCATCCGGAATCTCCGATGATTACCTCAATCTCGTGGAACAACAACTCGGCGTTAAATTCGAGAAGGTTGTTGGTGTTGACTGGCAAGAGGCGTACGCAAGGCTAAAACGTTGGGACATAGATATGACGACCAGTGTGGCTGAAACACTGGAGAGACAAAACTTCTGGGTATTCACAAAACCATACATGAACATCCCCATAGTGATCCTCACACGCTCGGATGTGACATATGTTGGCAACATTTCTGAATTGAATGGAAAGAAAGTCGCCGTAGTTGATGGGTATGTCTCAAACGAATGGATTGAGCGAGATTTTCCTTCCATTGAACTTGTAAAGGTCAAGAATGTCCTTGCGGGCATCAGGAAACTTCAACAGGGGGAAGTTTTCGCTTTAATAGACAACATGCTGGTCATCAGCTATTACCAAGCCAAAATGAAACTTGGCGATCTCAAGATTGCGGGATGGACGCCTTATGTGAACGCGCAGGCCATGGCCGTGAGGAAAGATTGGCCCGAATTAGCCGGAATAATACAGAAAGCGCTTGACTCCATCCCGGAATCAGAAGTATCCGCGATATACAAAAAGTGGGTTCCGCTGACTTACGAACACGGCTTTGATTACTCCGTTCTATTGAAAGCCACTGCCATCTTCGGGGTGGTTTTAGCAGGTCTTCTGTTCTGGAATTACAGGCTCTCGAAGGAAATAGCCGGTAGAAAAAGCACCGAACTCGCTTTGAAGCAGAGTGAAAAACGTTATCGTGAACTATGGTTAAAAGCTCCTGTGATGATGCTGTCACTGGATACCCAGGCCCGGATAACATTGGTGACTGATCTGCTATGTGAGGAACTAGGTTACCGGCGTGATGAGTTAATCGGACGGACGCCTTTTGAATTTCAGACCGAACAGTCCGCCAGGCATGCTAAGTCCGTTGTATTTCCACAGTTCATTCAAACAGGTGGACTAAAGGACGCCCCCCTGCAGTTAGTAAAAAAAGACGGTGAAATAATGGATGTTCTTTTGAGTGTGACAGCCGAAAGAGATGACGAGGGGTGTGTACGTAATTCACGTTCAGTCTTCATAGATGTCACCAAACGTAACCGGGCCGAAGAGTCGTTGCGTGAAACTCAAAGGATGTATGAAGATCTTGTGTCCGGAATACCCAGTGGAGCATATCGTTTCAGGATGAAGGCCGAGGGAGGATGGCAGTTCGATTTTGTCAGCGACAGATGGTGTGAACTGAATTCTCTTGTCAGGGAGGAAGTACTGAGAGATCCTGATGTCGCTTTTCGCCACATTCACCATGACGATGTAGAATCATTCATTAACTTGAACAAAGAGGTCATGTCTTCACTGAAGCCATTCGCGTGGGAAGGACGTATGATAATTAACAACGAAATTCGTTGGGCCCGGATTGAATCCAGACCACGGCTCTTAAGCAATGGAGATATTGTATGGAACGGCGTGCATACTGATATCACCGCAGCTAAAATAGCTGAAAGAGCTTTTCGCGAAAATGAGGAACTGCTGAGGGGTTTCTTTGAGAATGCTGCAAGTCTCATTTGGGTAAAGGACTTGGATGGACGTTTTTTAAAAATCAACAGCGTCACTGAGAAGGCAATCGGGCTACCTGCCGATAAAATAATCGGTCGGACGGTTTCAGATCTGTTTTCAGTTGGAGAGGCCTCCGTTTACTCGAATAATGACATCACAGCGCTCAATCTGGACCAGCCCGTCAGTTTTGAGGAGGAAGTGACATTGCCGGACGGTTCTCATACTTTCCTTTCAGTCAAGTTTCCCCTTAAAGACTCTTCCGGAAAGACTTTTGGCCTGGGCGCCATTTGCACGGACATTACGGATCGCAAGAAATCGGTAATGGAGCTTCAGAGACTTGAATCCGCCATAAACCAGGCCGCCGAGGTTGTTGTTATAACTGACGTCAAAGGCGACATAGTGTATGTGAACCCGGCTTTTGAGAAAGTAACAGGTTATTCACGCTCAGAAGTCATTGGAAAAAACACCCGAATATTGAAAAGTGGCAAGCATGGGAAGGAATTCTACGAAAAGTTGTGGAATACAATTAAAACTGGTCAAGTATGGAAGGACCGATTCATAAACAAAACGAAGAACGGGCGAATTTACTATGAGGACGCCACAGTCTCTGCTGTTTTCGGACCGTCCGGTGAGATAGTAAATTTCGTGGCGGTAAAAAGGGATGTCACTCAACACCTGGAGCTTTCCAGGCAACTTCACCAGGCGCAAAAAATGGAGGCGGTCGGCACGCTGGCCGGTGGTGTGGCTCATGACTTCAACAACATACTGCAGGTCACTTTGGGATACACGGAACTGCTGCTGAATGACGTTAATCTGTCAAAAAATCATCGATCCGACCTCAATAAAATAAGAGATTCCGCAGTTCGTGGAGCTGATCTGGTCCAGAGACTCATGACTTTCAGCAGAAAAACAGAAACGAATCCGAGACCTCTGGATCTAAACAATAGAGTGATGGAGTTGCGCAAGATACTGGAAAGAGCCATTCCCAAGATGATAAACATAGAGCTGAATCTGGCTGAAGATTTAAAAACTATTCATGCCGACCCAACTCAGATTGACCAGATACTGATGAATCTATCAGTGAATGCTCGCGACGCCATGCCTGAGGGAGGAACTCTGAAGTTTGAGACGGCGAATGTCCAGGCGAATGAGCGGCTTTTGGGAAAAATGTTCGGTCTTCAGTCCGACTGTTGCGTCATGTTGAGTGTATCTGACACAGGCTCTGGGATAGACACGGACCACATTGAGCATATTTTTGAGCCTTTTTTTACCACCAAGGACGTCAACCAGGGGACCGGGCTGGGTCTTGCCATAGTCCACAGCGTGGTTCAGGACCACGGCGCCCATATCACATGCGAGAGCCAACCGGGAATTGGTACTACCTTTAAAATCTTCTTCCCATCTTTTGAGTGTGAAGATGTTGATCAAAATTCACCTCAGCCGTCGGATCAGTTGGGAGGTTCAGAAACTATTCTGTTTGTGGACGATGACGGGATGATTCGAGACCTGAGTTCACGCATACTGACGAAGGTCGGGTATAGAGTCGTGGAGGCCTCAAATGGTGATGAGGCTATTAACATTTATAATGGAAGTCCGAATTCCATAGATTTGGTCATACTGGATCTGATCATGCCTCAAATGGGAGGTAAGCATTGTCTTGAGAAATTGCTGGAAATCAACCGGGACGTAAAGGTTATCATAGCCACGGGATATTCGGCCCGGAGCGAAGTTTCACTAATTTCCGCGGACATGGTTAAAGGCTTCGTAGACAAACCTTTTGAAATGGATGAATTGCTGAGGGTAGTTCGTCAGGTCCTGGACGCCTGACTCATTCTCTGAGGATAATGACTCAAACAGGTGTTTCGGGTTCTTTATGCTCCTCCGAAGCCTGGTCGTTAAACGTCTCTCCATCAGAAAGCATCAACGTCGAACAAAATTTACTATAGTTTTGCCTTTTTGAGAGAGTAGCAGTAAGGAGTGGACGAAGTCGAGACGATTTTCGTATCGCTGCGGCGTTTGCTGGGATCGCGCGAAATTCCTGGGGTGACTACGTCGCACCGCTGCAAGCATGTCCGAGAATGTGATAGTTTTCTTGTTATACCACGAAGCAATAACTCCAGTAAGCCATTAGCGGGGCACGCGTCACTGATTGCTCGCTACGACACTGAGGGTCTGCGCTGCCAAGCAGACTCTTTGTTTCTCGATTAGTGATCTCGATACTCCAGCGGCGGCTATATCTCTGGATGGTGTCTTCATCGGAAGCAGTGGTGTCAGTGTCAAAGAAAACCGTGTCAGGGTACTTGCAGCCAGGATCCTGGACCATCACTATGGACAGTGGTTCATTCCCGGCAGCCTTGTACCAGATTGCCATGAACCTATGCACTGACACAATGGTTTCCTGGCCGTAAAGACTGATCCATATCCATTCCCACCGGGTGTTCAAGTCGGTGAACAGCGATCTGGGACAAGGCAAGCGGTTTCCCTTTTTACGGGGACGTCCTTGAAGAAGTTGTTTGTTTGAGTATCCGCCATCGACAATAACCCTGAGGGTTATTGAGGGATCAAGCCA
>CAZGVM010000054.1:0-17678 GCA_964528855.1 uncultured Desulfomonile sp.
ATGGCGTAATATTTCGAGAATGCAGTAGTGGACAATCGAAAAATAGTGGAGATTTTCTTGGATGATCGCATCTCGGACATAAAAAAGCCGAAATCCGGGGTCCCGGGCTTCGGCTTTTGCGCTATCAAACATTGTTTATCTTGAAAAGAGATCCTTGTAGGTAATTCTCATTTCGCGTTTAAGAATCTTACCGGTGGGCGTTTTTGGTAGGACTTCCAGGAATATGATCCCTTTGGGACACTTAAATGTGGCTAGTTCACGCTGGCATAAATGCATTATTTCTTCTTCGGTGATAATTTCTCCAGGTTTTGGAACTATTACTGCGGTAACAGCTTCAACCCACTTGGTGTGAGGCAGTCCTATCACGGCGACTTCCTGAACTCGTTTGTCAAGGTAGATCACTTCTTCGACTTCTCTGGTTGAGACATTTTCTCCACCTGTTTTCACCATGTCTTTTTTTCGGTCGGCCACCGTTATATATCGGTCCGAGTCCAGGATTCCAATGTCGCCTGAATGGAACCAGCCCCCTTTCATAACCTCCTCCGTTTTTTCCGGTTCCTTGAAGTACATGATCAAGGCATGCGGTCCACGACCACAAATTTCGCCGGGGACTCCAGGCTTGGTAATTTCAGCTCCATTTTCATCTTCCAGGCGGGTTTCCATATTCAAACCGCCCATACCCGCCGAACCAAGCTTGGCCAAAGCGTCTTTGGCTTTCAGTATGGTGTGGTACGGAGCAAGCTCTGTCTGGCCATAATAGTTATAGATTTTTGTGCCCGGAAGCCTCTCTATTAGCTCCCTGAGAATTTCGACAGGCATTATTGAAGCGCCATAATAAAGCTTCTTGAGGCTTGAGAGATCCGTTTTGTCGAAATCAGGATGACGCAACATGCCGATCCATACAGTGGGCGGGGCAAAAAACATCGAAGCTTTATATTTTTCTATGTTTTTCAGTATCTGTGTGATGTCGGGACCCATCAATATGTTTGTGCCACCCAGCCAGAAAACAGGGTTCATGAATACATCACGTTGAGCGCAATGATAAATTGGTAAAGCGTTTATACTTATGTCATCCTCATCATACTGTCCGTCAATTATCGCTCCCATGTAATGCGACATCAGGGCCTGATTGCTGATTATGACTCCCTTAGGGAGCGATTCCGTTCCGCTGGTGTAAGTCATTTGACATGGGTCTTCAATATGAAGATCAGCCAGGGGTTCTTCCGCTGGATATTCTGACACCCAGGCGTCGAAATCACGGAATAGAGGACTTGCACAGGAATGTCCTGACCCCTGATTGGACCATATAAATGTTTTCACGTTAGGCATGTCGTCCAGAACATCCTTCACGAGGTCATACAGTGCGTCTTCAACAATAAATACAGTGCTTTCGGAATGATTGATGCAATACGAAATATCCTTGCCGCGTAACATGTAGTTTATCGCAAGGTATATGCCTCCGATCTTGCAACAGCCAAACCATGTCAAGACATGATGCAAAGTGTTGTGAGCCAGGATTGCGACGCGATCATATTTCTGCACGCCCAGTCCTCTGAGAGCGTTGGCGACGCGGTTACACTCACTCTCCAGTTGAGAGTATGTCAACGTCCTGTCCCCGAAAATAACGGCAGTCTTGTCTGGATGATGATAACGCGCCCGGCGAAGCGTATCCGCAATCACCCAACGACTTATACTGTTATAACGGTTCATCAGGAATTCAATATTCTCTTTGTTGATGACACGGAATTTTTGTTTGTCCTGTTCGGACAGCGGAGGAAGATTTGACGACATTTAAAATCTCCTTGTTAAAATGATTACAAAAAATGGAGTTTCGCTCCACAGAGCGGTTAGCGGTGATGTGATGAAAATGTTATCATGCTGAACATGTCACATAGTCAAACACTTTTTTATTGAAAAAAAGTTCACCATGATGAATCTATTAAAAGCCCTGAATTGGGCGTTACATCATGTAAAAGATCTTTACACTCCAAAAATAACACCAAAAAGTAGCCAGGGCCTCACGCCCCTTGAATAGAGCCCTGGAGATAATTCATGAATTCGGCACAAATTTTGCCATCAGTATAAAATCAGCGCTACAGCATGACCATGTTTTTTGCTATGATAATTAAAGGGAAATATTTCACACGGTAGCTCTCTTATTTTGTTACCCGACGTTAAGCGCAGCGAACTACTGGAGAATGATCCATGCTCCCGGCCGAAACCCTGCAAAGCGATGATGAGGAAGTTTTATTAAGCGCCATTACGAGACGCTCTGGATACCCCGGACGCAGGCACGGTAAAACTCGAGGTCAAAATGCCGGCCATGGACGGGATTCAGGCTCTATAACAAATCAAGAGACGGTTTCCCCTTCTGAAAGTGACTATGTTGACGGCGCATGACACAATGGAATCTTCTATTAAGGGTATGAAACAGCGTATAGTGGAGGGACCTGATGTTAGTAAAAGACTGGATGAGTCGTAAGGTTGTAACAGTAAACGTTAATGATAGTATGCAACATGGAATAAATCTCCTGATGGAACATAACATCAGCATGATGCCCGTGATGGAGGACGGCCAACTTGTCGGGATTGTTACGGACCGGGACTTAAAAAGAGCCTCGCCATCCGATGCGGTGATGCTGGACATTCAGAGAATACTTTATTTGCTGTCCAAACTTGAGGTCGGCGCAATCATGAGCAGGTATCCTATCACACTGTCTGCTGATCACACGATGGAAGAAGCCGCCGAAATCATGTTGTCCAACAGGATCTCAGGCGCCCCCGTGCTCGATGAAAACAAGAACATAGTCGGAATAATAACCAAGAGTGACATATTTAAAGCCATGATGTCCTTGAGCGGTTTATCTCATCGGGGAGTTCAGTTTGGTTTTCTTCTGGACGACCGTCCGGGCTCCATTAAAGATGTGAGTGATGTGCTACGCAGTTTCGGCGCCCGCTTGGTCAGCATACTCACATCCTATGAGAGGGCTCCAGAAGGGCACAGGTTCGTCTACATAAGAGTTTTCAACGTAGATAGAGACACTTTGCCCGCGCTCAGGGAAAAACTTGTTGCTATGGCCAAGCTTCTCTATATAGTTGATCATCGTGAAAATATTCGTGAAATTTATTATTGAAAAATTGACGGGAATTCGCGGTCAAAATTGATTCCCGTAATGGATAGCGTCCGTCAATTCCCAAAAAACTCACACTCTAATCAGATCAGTAAACCTTTTTCCTCGATGATTGGATGAACATGATTCAGCGCACTGATGTTGGTTCCGGAGAATCATGATGAAGAAGGACATCAGCCTTGTACATGGTGTACATTACCTCTCTTGCAGTGGACGGCTATCGTAAATGTGGCCAACAATTCGCTACTTGGCGGTGGAGGAGTGAATGGGGCCATTCACCGGAGACTTATAAGGATGGTCAATCCGAGGATCGCTATCAGTAATCCGGACACCTTGTTGATGATGGTAAGGCCGGTTGACTGAAAACGGCCGTGGAATATGCTCACTATTGAACTTAGAATCAGCCACCAAAGGGCTGAACCACAAAAAACGCCAATCACCAGAAATACGGTAAACCAGTAATGACCATGCGTGTGGGCCACACCTGACGCTGCGAAAACGGCGGCGAAAGCAATTATCGTGGCAGGGTTGGTAAGAGTCAGAACGAGGGTTGAAAAGTAATAACTGACAAGAGTTGAACCTTCAGCGGGAGGACTTTTCTCTGATGGTTTTGAGAGGAATATCTTCGTTCCGAGGTAACATAGAAATGCGCCACCAACAACTCTGAGCACGTATGAATTCTCTAGCAGAAAATTTGAAAGGAGAGTAACCCCGAATCCTGCGACACAACCATAGATTGCATCGGCTGTAGCCGCTCCCAATCCTGAGACCAGCCCAGCAATCCGGCCTCTGGTCAGGGTTCTCCGGATCAGCAGCAGGCCTATGGGACCTACAGGAATAGCCAGCGAGAACCCTATCGCTATTCCTTTTATAAAGAATTCCAATTCCATTCAGAAGCATAATTCCCGTATTAATCGACAGTAAACCTTTAGAGTTAACGTATTGGCCTGGATCCGTCAATGATTTTTCACGATAATACTGGTTGATGTAGAGCAGGTTTATTACGTCTTCCATCCCTGGAATTACACCCAATTCCTCCTGTATCCAGATATTATCATTGATCTTGCGCGATTTTCCCAGGTCTTCTGTCTCCAGAAGATAACTCAGACCAAGCATACATGAATATAAAAACAAAGAAAGACGCCTTAAGCGTCCCTCTTTTAGCAAAAAATCAATTGTTGCCAAACAACAGAGCGTTTCCAGGCCGGTTACTTTTCATAAAAAGCAAAGAAATCTTTTGTGTATCCCTGGTCGTAACGTTTCATGGTGTACTGAAGCTGATCAGGCGAGAGCCTGTCTCTCCTTGTGATCTTGTTGTTTGCGTCACGGAAATAAAAGTTGCAGACGATATTGTGGATGTTTGCGTCACCATGAATGGCGCGTGTGCATCCGGCAAGCACCAGGGCTTTGGCCAAATCCTTGGTGCTCACATGATGACCCATTGCAAAGACAAGATTGCCGTCCTGACGTATTCCGAAAGCGGTTCTGTTGGCAAGGAACCAGTATTCATTAGACATCGTGCTTCTGCCGTCGTTGTCCACGAGGAATCCGCCAAGGCCGATTTCAGAATCCGTAGGTTTCCCATTTTTAAAAATTTCTTCGATTACTTTTCCATCCTTGACTATCAGGTGTCTAAGTTGGCGAGCGTCCCTGACCATCGATACAGGAATCTCGTTTGTCCATTCAAGCACGTCTACCGAATCGTCCTTGTAAACGACAAGAGTAGCCATTCCCGGAACCATTGGGTAGACCACCTGCCCTCTGAAAATTGCTCCCGCGCCTCGAGCGTGCTGCTGCATCCACATGGCGTTGGTTATTGCAACTATACGGGAAAGTGATTCCGGTTCAGAGGAATGAGATATCTGGTAGATGCCGGGTTCAGTCTGGCCTATGAACAATCTCGGTTTCAATCGACTTATGTCAAAAACCGCCATGTGAACTATCGAAGTTGGAAAATCCACACTGGGGCGATAAACAGTTTTGTAGACCAGCGGTTTTCCATCCGACCCACTAGGTGTATCCTGTGCGGTCCAAACACCTTCACCATCAAGCTTCGGTGACTTGTAAAGAGGCGGGATGTCTACAGTTCCCAGAAAAGATGAATCGGCCACTTTAGGGGTCTGAGGTTTGGCAGGACTGAGAATTTCTGATTCAAGTTCTTTCTGCAAGGCCTCTGGATCGTTGATTGAAGCCGTTCGGGTTTCTTCAACATCCGGCGCTTTGGATAAAAGGTTGTCTATCCATTCAGGCAACACATACTCTTTAATGGATAATCCATCCGAAGGGCCGAAAGACGCCGACACGACTGCCCCCTGAGTCCTTTCAGCAGGATTCTCAACTCCTTGGGAGGGTTCAGAAAAGACGCAACTACAACTAACCACCATCAAAGCAACCAACAAACTTTTCCTGTTCAACATTCCCATACCTGAAAAAAATGATTCAAGCCTTTAAGGCTTGTAAATGACCCAGACAAAGTCACATAAAACTTAACATTACAGAATTATACCAGAAACGGCTGCAAAAAACAATTCCACCCGCGATAAACCGGCATATTGCAGGGCCTCGTTTCCAGATTCAAGCCCCGGCTATAGAATATAACCTGATAAATTCACGGAATCAACCCCGGACAAACCCATCCTAGAAGGTAAATACAACTCGAACAAATATATCCCGCGCAGGTTTGCGTTTGATTTGGCTGGACTAATTTTACCCACGCTGGATGTAAGCTTATAATCACCGGCTCGAATGTCAAGATATTTTTGACAAAATCATGTAAACTCACACAGATCTATGGTCTTGAAGTCTTAAGATTCGGGCTTTCGTGAGTTGAGAAAAGGTATGAATCAGGATCAAAGGGTATGAAATTGTTTTTTGAAAATAATCGTGATACAGCGAGTCATCAAGGCTGGAATTCCCATCTGATGGAATCAAGAGTTGAATAGAGAAAATAGAAATGTTTCGAAAAGATGATTCTTTGAGCGCAAAAAATTTCTTCGGTCATGTTTGCCCGGCCAATTTTACCACAGCCTGTTCAGCGGAAAACCAGGGCATAGAGAATTCTGACCTGATGGACTTGAGTAGAGTCATAGAAATCATAAGGCCGGTGCGAGTAAAGGGGCCAGGCACGGGTCCAATAGCCGGCATATCAATAGACACCAGAAAGCCCATGGGACCACAGAACATATACTGGTCGATAGCCGGTCTACATTTTAACGGTAATGATTTTGCGCTGGACGCTCTTCGAAGCGGGATTAAAGCAGCGGTGGTCAGTGATCCTGCAGTGTTCGACCAGGAAATACCTCATGGAGCCACAATAATAGAGACAACCGACAGTCTGCTTTCGCTTCAGAGGCTCGCCGCAGAGTACAGAAAATCTTTCACCATACCGGTAATAGGAATCACGGGAAGCAACGGGAAAACGCTTGTCAAGGAGATGCTGGCATCAATTATGTGCCTGGACACAAGGACCTACAGGTCGCCGCTCTCATACAACACACAAATCGGGGCTGCTCTCGGACTATTGGGGATGCGTCGCGAACACGAAATAGCAATTATAGAGGCCGGAATAAGTCTTCTAGGGGAAATGGAACGACTGGAGAAGATGATCAAACCGGACCATGGAATTCTTACAGTCATAAGCAAGGCTCATATAGGCGGACTTGGGACACTCCAGAAAACCTTTGAGCAAAAGAAGGAATTGTTTAAAAACCTGGGACCTTCTTCTTTTCTTGTTCTAAACGCTGACGATGAAATAAGTATGAGGTTGAAAAATGAGACCCAAGCGAAGGTAGTCTCTTTTGGCTTCTCAGAAACTGCCGACGTGCGGGCTTTGACTTGGAGCGAACATCCGGAAAAGGGATCGACTTTTCTCATGAAACTCTTCGATGAGGAAATCGAAATCAATCTTTTTGCGCCTGGACGTTTCAACATTCTAAACGCGTTGGCCGCCTCTGCTGCCGCCCGCATGATGAATGTGGGTTGCGACTTGATCAAACGGGGACTGGCAGAATTCAGACCTTCACCAATGAGGCTGGAAATTCATACTACGGTCACCGGTGTCACGCTGATTAACGACACCTACAACTCAGATCCGGCTTCTATCAGGGGCGCCTTGGACGTGTTGAGTAAAATTGGGGCGGGAAGACGCAAAATAGCAATCGTGAGCGAGATGCTGGACCTGGGTCTTCATAGCAGCGAAGAGCATCTTGCCGTTGGTCAGGAAGTGGCCAAAGTCAACGTAGATTATCTTATAACCGTTGGCGAAAACGCCGCCTTGATCGGCAGAGCGGCTTATCAAGGGGGTATGACCAAGGACAGGATATCAAACGTGAGAACCTATGATGAGGCCGCCCGGGAACTGGAAAAGATAATGAACAGCGGGGATGTGGTCCTGTTCAAGGGGTCTCGATGGTTCCGTCTGGAGAGGCTCGCCAGGGAATTGGTTGGATCAATAGGCCCAACCCGACTTACGGTAGATTTAGACGCCATAGCCAGTAACATCAAGGCGATACGGAGCATGGCGGGTCCGGGTGTGGAACTGATGTCCGTAGTAAAAAGTTTCGGCTACGGCAATGATTCCATACGAACATCCAGGGTGGCTCTGGATAACGGTGTGACATACCTGGCGGTAGCGTTTCCGGATGAAGGGGCTTCACTAAGGGAAAACCGTGTTGACGCCCCTATCCTTGTTTTTAATGTTTTGCCAGAACAGGTCGATAAGGTGGTCAGATATGGTTTAAGCGCTGTAGTGGCCTCTGAAGAGTTGGCGGAATCTCTCAACTGTGCTGCGTCCAGCTCTAACAGGATCAAAACCCACATAAAGATCGATACAGGGATGGGACGGTCTGGAATTTGGCACGAATGTGCGGACGAGTTTGTGAAATACGTGTCCAGGATGCCAAATCTGGATGTGGAAGGAATAATGACCCACTTTTCCAGCGCCGACGATCCCGAATCCGACTTCTATACACTTGAACAGGTTAAAGCGTTTGACGACCTGATTGCCAGACTTGAATCAGAAGGCCACAAATTCAGGTACATACATGCGGCAAACACGTCGGCCCTGGTGAGATTTCCACAGACTAGATACAACATGGTCCGTCCAGGGTTGGCGATTTATGGGATGTATCCTTCAGACGCCGTCAGAAACCTGATTGATCTTGAACAGGTCATTACTTTTACTACAAAAATATCGCAGATAAAGGAACACCCACCGGGCAGGTGCATATCCTATAACCGAAGATTTGTCACATGCAGAGACTCCAGAATAGCCACTTTGAATGTCGGCTACAATGACGGCTATCCCAGGTTCCAGTCGAACATCGGCCAGGTGCTGGTCAGGGGACGCCGAGCTTCCGTCGTAGGAACGGTTTGCATGGATACCATAATGATTGATGTCTCGGAAATTCCTGAGGCCTCGGTTGGCGATGAGGTCGTCTTGATCGGCAGGCAGGGCTCCGGGGAAATACTCGCAGACGAGATAGCCCGAAACGGATCTACCATAAATTACGAAATAGTCTGCAAGATATCCCCTCGAGTGACCAGGATTTTTCTCCAAAGGTAAAGCGCTGATGTCCTCTTGACCATTAATTCTTCTTGTTCAGTTTTTTAATGGCGCTGTTGGCGAGTTGATCAACGAATTCGTTTTCCAAATGACCGTTGTGACCCCTAACCCATTCCCATGTCACTTCATGGCTGCTTACGACCTGATCCAATCGACGCCATAAATCCTCATTTTTGACCGGGGTTTTGTTGGATGTAAGCCAGTCACGCTTCTTCCAGTTCTTGAGCCATTCCGTAATACCCTTTTTGAGGTATTCCGAATCTGTCATGAGTCTGACCCTGCAAGGTCTTTTTAGCGTTTCCAAAGCCATGATGGCCGCAGTCATCTCCATACGGTTGTTCGTTGTATGAGGGTCAGCGCCACTTAATTCTTTTTTGTGTCCCTTGAATTTTAAAAGGGCTGCCCAACCTCCCGGTCCGGGATTTCCCTTGCAGCTGCCGTCCGTGAATATTTCAACAAAATCTTTTGAATCCACTTCCTGTTCCATTGTTCCCCCCTCGATTTCTGATGATGCGCAGGAATGTAAATCAGCTTCCGACAATTTTGACAATTACTTTACGGGTCCTTGGTCCATCGAATTCGCAAAAGAATATGCCCTGCCAGACTCCCAAAACCGGCTCTTCCCCGCTTACCAGAACATTCACTGAACTGCCCATCAAAGAAGCCTTGATGTGGGAGTCGGAGTTGCCTTCGGCGTGCCTATAATTTCCGTTTTTGGGGACAAGTTCATTGAGTTTGTTGATGATGTCCGAGACCACAGAGGGGTCGGCCGCCTCGTTGATAGTGACGCCGGCAGTTGTGTGAGGCGTGTATACTATCGCCAGACCATCACTTACACCGCTCCTTCTGATAATGTTTTTGACAGACAATGTAATGTCTAAAAACTGAACTCTGGATGTAGTATTGAGTTTGAATTCGTTAATCATCTGAAATGCCATCCTTATCCAGTTAAATCACAGTGTTTTCAAGCTATTTTCATCTGAAAGTGAACGATCCTGAATTTTTATAAACACATTAGTCTACTCAAAGTTTTCTGTTCCCTCATCTTTGGAAAACAGAGCCTGTGAGAACTGTCTGGCGTTAAAATCTCTGAGGTCGTCTATTTTTTCCCCTATGCCGACATATCTGATGGGTATTTTCAACTCATTCGATATACCGATTATGACGCCACCCTTGGCAGTGCCGTCCAATTTTGTGAGCGCCAAACCGGTCACAGGAACTGCCTCATTAAATGTCCGGGCCTGCAGTATGGCGTTTTGGCCCATTGAGGAGTCAATTACCAAAAGGGTTTCATGTGGAGCTCCGGCAATTTTCTTAGTCATAGTCCTTGCAACTTTTTTCAACTCTTCCATCAACGGTATCCTTGTGTGCAGTCGTCCGGCGGTATCCACAAGAACAATTTCGTAATCTTCCCTGACAGCTTTTTCCATGGCTTCAAAAACAACCGATGACGGGTCTGCCTTTTCTTTGCCTCGGACTACATCGCAGCCTATGCGTTCGCCCCATATCGATAGTTGTTCGACGGCCGCGGCGCGGAATGTGTCTCCAGCTACCATCATTACCTTTCTCTTTGCAAGTTTCTGACGAGCCGCTATCTTGGCGATGGTAGTGGTTTTTCCGGAACCGTTGACCCCCAGGACCATGATAGAAAAAGGTTCAGAGCCGTAGCCTACCCGAAGGGGGGCCTCCACTTTCAACAATGTTTCTCTAACAAGTTCCATGAGGTGAGCCAGTATCTTTTCAGGATCGTTCAATTCTTTGCGTTTGATTCTCTCTGAAACACTGTTCAGTAGTTCGTAAGCGGTTTTTACCCCTACATCGGCGCGCACAAGAACTTCTTCGACACCGGCTATTGTCTCTTCATCAAGCTCTCTTTTTCCCAAGAGAGCCTCATCAAGGCTTTTGAGAAATCCTTTACGGGTCTTTGAAAGACCTGTCTGGAGCCGGGCCATGTTTTCCCGTGATTCCTCAGATTCGTCCTGATCTTCATCTAGTGTGACAGAAACCGTCTCAACGACCTCAGGTTTCAGCGGAACCTCTGTTAGTTCCTCTTCAGGCTGTTCTGAAACTTTTTCATGTGCAGGCTCGGGCTCATCCAGGCGATCTTTTCTGAAAAGTCTGCTGAAAAAGCCTCCCTTTTTCTTTGTTTCTTCAGTCATTTGTCTCTCTTAAAACTGTGTGGTTACTATTATGCTGTTCCACCAACCGTAATCCATGTATCAGGCTTGTCGGGAGTTCCTATTCGCAAAGTCGGTTGAGCATCAGAGACTGGGGCCCCCTGACCATCCTTCCCGCATGTCCCTATAGAAAAGCCAAGGTCATTTGCGACCATGTCCATGTTGTTGAGCACTTTTGGGCCATTTCCCACTAGTGTTGCGCCTCTAACCGCAGGTCCCTGTTTCCCGTTTTCAATGAGATAGCCCTCAGCCACCTCGAAAACGAAGTCTCCATTGACTGTGTTCACTTGCCCACCACCCATCTTTTTTACCAGAAGCCCGTGGGATGTCGATCTCAGGACACCTTCCGGAGACATTTCTGATGGGAGTATGAGAGTGTTTGACATTCGCGGAATTGGCTTGTGTCTGTAAGATTCCCTACGGCCATTCCCTGAGGAAAGTGATCCCCTCTTCATGGCGCTTAACCTGTCGGACATGAAACATTTGAGAACGCCGTTTTCGATCAAGAGATTGGGTCTGGAGGCCACTCCTTCATCGTCATAGGGGTAGGAACCTCGCCGATGGGGCATTGTTGGATCATCCATCACTGAGATGACGTCCGATGCGATTTTCTCACCCAGGGATTTAGCATAAACCGTCATATTATCGACCACGAAGTCCAACTCCAGGCCATGCCCCACTGCTTCATGAATCATGGTACCGCCAGCCTCACTACTGAGCACAACCGGCATTCTGCCCGATGGAGCTTCCCTGGCTCTCAACATAGTGAGAGCACTTTCCGACGAGACAGAAGCAATTTTGGAAACGGGATTGTTTCTGAAAAATTCCATCCCGAACTGACCGCCCGCGCTTTCATAACCGGTTTGAAGAATGGACCCTTCTGCAGCAGTCACGTGGGTGACGAATGTAATCATGGTCTTTTCAAAATCTATCAATGAGCCGTCAGAATTCACCTGAAATATGCGTCTCTTTTCATCCATTAATATCACCCGGACCTGCTTTATTTCAGATCCATAAGAGCGCGCCGCGTCATCCGCTTCCACCAAGAGGTCTATCTTGTCTCCAAACCCGGAACTCGATGGATCAATTTCTATCAGTGTGGGCGACAGGCATGTTCTTGGCGTCAGGGAAACGTCAGCAGTTCCAGAGACCTCCCCGGAGGCCTCCAACAAACTGTATGAAAGCTCATCTATGGATTCCCGAGTGAGATCAGTAGTGAATGCGTAGTAAGTTCGATTATCCTTGATGATGCGTAGACCTATCCCACAATCGACCCCTTGACGAACACGGTCAACGCGTCTGTTTTCATAAATAAGAGTAGATACACACTTTTCTTCAAAGAAAATGTCTGCGAAAGCCGTTGATGAGCCTGACAATCTCTTGATTACTCTGTCAAAATTAATTGAAGCTATGGGCATATCTGATCCTTACCAGGCTTACCGACTGTTGGAATCTTCCAGTCCGAAGCATTCATTTTTTGTTAGTTCAATCACCCGACAAATTTAACACAAACCCCAAAAAAAAATAAGCGACATCCAAACAGGAATATACATAAAGTGTCACATTAGAAGTTAGCTTGAATATATTATTTTTCTTTGATAATATATTCTACAAAATAAAATATGCAGGAGAAGGTGTCTTGGCTCATATCAATAACAAGGGCCTGAGGATATCTGCTGAGTTGCACGAAAAGCTTGCAGGATCCTCAGAGGCGATCAAGGAAGTGGGCAGTGAGGTTCTTGCGGTTCGGAAGATTACAAGGAAGATCAAGAGGAAAACCGTGATGAATGAAGATTACCAGTATGTTCACGTTTTTGGTTCGTGACATGCTTATAAACAGCGTATCGGGGTTTCCCCAACTTAGAATTTTTTCATGATGATGGAACGTCAACTACATCAACCGAGCCATCATCCTAATGGCCCCATGACTATTTGAGTGTTTTCGGGAATGGAGACAGAAGAACTGAATTCAAGGTTCGTAAAAATTTATGCCTTAACAATCCTGACATTCGCAACATTCCTGCTGATGACGGTCCTAGCGGAGCCTGGTGCGTATGCCTCCGAACAATCCGGGCAGGCTGTTTTTCAACAGGCTCGAACTGAATTTGACAAGCTGGTGTCGGTCAAGAATGCATCGCGACAATCTTGGTTGGCTGTTGCCCGCAAATTTCGATCAATTCACAAAAAATCCAGAAGCCAAGAATCCAGCCTGAGCCTGTTTTACGCAGGAAGGGCTTTTATTGAATGTTACAAGGCTCACGGCGATGCCCTGGATCTGGAAAGCGGAATAAAGGCTTTGAACGAATTCAAGAAGTTCAAAACAGGGGTTCCGTACGACAACCAGGTTTTAGTGGAATTGAAGGACGCTCATCTGCTCATGAGGAAATCTGCCCCAAGACTGGCGTCCTTGGCCAAGACACGGGCCAGTGAGTCGCCGACATCCAGGAGTGAAAATCAGAGGCCGATCCAGAACGGGGAATCAATTTTCAAGGCCCCACCTGTAAGAGATATACCAGGTCCAGCCGCTCATGACATCTCAAGACCCGGAAAAGTATCAATCAATGCCCTGGAGTCTCGTCAGCCATCAACAAGGTTTGGAAATCCATTTTACAATATTGCGCCCATCAATGCCGCCAGGAAGGAGGAAGCGGAAGTTAGAACGGCAAGCATGCCTCCGCAACCAATCGCTCATAAAACGCCGGACCCTAAATCTGAGACCAAAGTCATTGTTCTGGATCCTGGGCATGGAGGAAAGGACCCTGGAGCGGTTTCCAAAGATGGATCTCTCACTGAAAAAGACGTCACTCTGAGGATAGCCAAACGACTGAAAAGACTACTGGAGAAAGAGCGCCCAAACTTAACGGTCAAGCTGACACGGGATGATGATACTTTCCTGAGCCTGAAGGAAAGGACTGCAATAGCTAATGCGGCTAACGCCGATTTATTCGTTTCCATACATTGTAACGGATCAGAATATTCATCGGCGTCGGGAGTTGAAACATTCTTTTTAAGCCAGGCCAATTCCAGAGGCGCAATGCGGGCGGCCGCAAGGGAAAACGGCATTTCTCTGTCCAGGATGAATCATCTGGAAGCGACACTGATTGATCTGATGATGACGTCAAAGCGAACAGAATCCGAGAAGCTGGCCGAAATCATTCATGAGAGTCTTATGGTTACGGGAAACAGAAAATCAGTTAAAACTCGTGACCGTGGTGTAAAACAGGCCCCATTCTATGTGCTCATGGGAGCCGCTATGCCTGCCATTCTGGTTGAGTGCGCTTTCATAAGCAACATGAGCGAAAAAAACAACTTAAAAAATGAACATTATGTCGATTCCATTGCAGAAAAGTTAACGGCCGGCGCCAAAAAGTACCTGAGCGACCTTGGACAGAATAGTTAAATTTACTATCTTGATTGATCCCGCCCATTTAAACCCTGTCACAAAGCTAATAGGTTCTTGAAAAGGGTGATATAATATATTTGCCATTTAGTATGGGAATTACGAATTACTGTTTTGTTAGCATGGCATTCATAAAAATGTTTAAAAAAGAGATAGTTACTGAACTTGAGATAAAGGCGCCTGCGGCTGTGGTTTGGAAGCTCATTACCGATTTCAGTTCATACAGCAGCTGGAACCCATTAATTCTGAGTGTGAAGGGTGATCCTACGGAGGGCGGCAAATTGGACCTCCTGATTCATCTGTTTCTCCAAACGGACATGAAGGCGACCCCTACCATTCTCAAAGTGGAGAAGGATCGCGAAATCGCCTGGAAAGGCGGCCTGATAATTCCCGGGATTCTTGACGGCGAGCATGTCTTACAAATACATGAAATCGGTAAAAATGTTGTGAAGCTGGTTCAAAAGGAAATCTGGTCAGGAATAATGAGTCCCGTGTTCATGCTGTGGATGGGAAATGAAATACGAGAGGGTTTTGAACGCATGAACGAAAAAGTCCGTGACATCTGTGAAATGTCTCGATGGCAATCTCAATGAAAAAAGAACCCACTGGAACCACGAAATGAGATCAGGCGCCTGCGGTTGGCTTGTGCTCGATCATCCTGCTGATGTGATGATAGAGGTCACAGGGGAAACATTTTGGGATTTGTGTCAAAACGCTGCGCGTGGCTTGAATCATTTTCTGGGAGAAATTGTCTCCGAAGAACCGGCTGAATTAGAGAGGCTAAAAATCGAAGGCGATACCCTGGAAGAACAACTGGTAAATTTTCTGAGAGAATTGCTGTTCTATTTTGTTACAACTTCCACACTGGTGACAGATATCGATCTCAGTGGTCAGAATGATAAAGGGTTGATGGTTGAGGCTTTCTTCAAGCTTGCTGAAATTGGTCCCAATTCGTTAGAGGTAAAAGGGATTACCTATCACGGCCTTTCTGTAGAGAAAAACAAAGAGGGCTATGTTGCGAGGCTGGTCTTTGACGTTTGACACCGGAAGGAAAGAAGATGAGCGTATCTAAACCCTACAAAATCAAGAGGATCGATGAGAACAAGTGGCTGATTCCAAAGACTGGAAAGATGCGCGTTCCTGGCTTGATATTTGCGAACAGCAAACTGCTACCGGACATAGAGAAGGACTCAAGTCCGGATCAGATTTTTAATGTTGCGCATTTGCCGGGCATCGTTGGCTATGCTGTAGCTCTTCCTGACATGCATTGGGGGTATGGTTTTCCCATAGGCGGAGTGGCGGCTTTTGACGCTGAAGAGGGTATAGTATCACCTGGTGGAGTGGGCTACGATATTAACTGTGGGGTGCGGCTGGCTACAACATCAGTGGCAAGAAACGACTTGGAACCTCACATTTCCGGATTGATAGATTCTTTTTACTCCGAAATCCCCATTGGTCTGGGCTCTACGGGGGCCATTACCCTGAAGAAAAAAGACCTGTTTGAAGTTTCCAGACAGGGGGCTTTGTGGGCCGTAAAAAAAGGGATGGGGGAACAATCCGACCTTGAGAGAATAGAAGATCACGGAGCCATTGAATCGGCCGCCACAGACAGCATAAGTGATCGTGCTTATGAGAGGGGCAAGGACCAAATCGGGACGTTGGGTTCAGGCAATCATTTCATCGAGATAGGGTATGTGGAACGCGTTTTTGAAGAGACTACCGCCAACGAGTGGGGTCTCAGGGAGGGGCTGGTCACCTTGATGATCCACAGCGGCTCTCGTGGCTTTGGTTACCAAATCTGTGACGAATTTCTGGCGCGCATGGTAAAGAGTGTCGCTGTTCAAAAAATTGAGTTGCTGGACAGGCAACTGGCTTGCGCTTACCTGAAATCCGAGGTAGCCAGACAATATCTGGGGGCCATGGCCGCAGCCGCCAATTTTGCCTTTGCAAACAGGCAGATATTAATGAACTTGGCTCGACTTGCCTGGGAAAAAACGCTCAAGATATCACCCAGGGAACTCAATTTGCGACTTCTTTACGATGTGTGTCACAACATAGCCAAAATGGAACGTCATGAAATAGATGGCGTTAGCCGAATGCTATGTGTTCACCGCAAAGGGGCCACAAGAGCCTTACCCCCCGACCACCCTTTGCTCCCGCCTTTGTTCAGAAAGACCGGTCAACCAGTTCTGATACCCGGTGACATGGGACGTTTCTCGTATGTCATGGCAGGGGTGAAGAGAGCCGAAGACCAGGCCTTCAACTCTGCATGTCATGGAGCCGGGCGAGTGCTGTCACGCAATGAAGCGCTTAGAAAAACGAAGGGAAGAGTCATAGAAAGGGAGTTGCAGAACAAACATGTTTATTCCAGAGCGGCAGGAAGAAAAACAATGCGCGAAGAGTGTCCGGAGGCTTACAAGAACGTCGATGACGTTGTAGAGATAGTGAGTAGGGCCGGTTTGGCAAGAAAAATCGTCAGGATCAGACCAATGGGCGTCATAAAAGGATGAGAATCATCTTTGCGCTTTGAGCGCATCACTATCCGGAACAAAAACATACATGGCGCTGACCACCCCGAGTAATGCGACACCTACGATCCACACGGCATTGAAGTCTTGAGGAGAAGTCAAAGCGCTTGGGTCGGCCCCAATCACAAAGCCGAGGAACTGGGTAATGGTGGCCGCTCCTAATATGGTGAACAGGTTTACGGACGTCATGGCCTGGGACGTAAGCTCATCTGGTAGCAGTTCCTTTATGTGGGCATACAGTATGTGGCCCGGCGCCGATGTCAAGCCAAACCCAAAGAATGTCGCCATTACCAGCCAAATAGAAGTTTCACGCGTCCAGAACAGGGCTGAGAACACCAACGCCAGGAAAGCCAACATGGTTATCAGCACCACGTTTTTTCTGGATCGCAAGACCCGGTCACTTATGGACCCGGAAAGAGGCAACCCGATCATGTAGCCTATCCCCATCATCAGGATCGCATTACCGGCCGCTATGTCCCCCAACCCCAATCCGTATATCAGGAATGGTCCGGCCCAGAGACCCTGCAATGCCGCGAAATAACCATATCTGACAAAATTGCAGAGACTTATCGACCAGAAACTATATTTTTTAAGAAGATACCCAAAACCGGCCAAAAGCGATTTTTGTTTTTTCTCCGTAGTCCTGTGACCGGGAGGATAATCTCTGATTATTAAAACGAACGCTCCAACTATGATGGCATTGATCAACGCAAAAACAAGAAAACAATTTCGCCATCCAATTGACGTGCTTAGAAGCGCCAAAGGAGTGGCCGCCATGAGGTTACCCAAAACCCCCACCGAAACAACGGAACCGCCGAGGAACGCGAAGCGGTCTGCAGGAAACCAAACGGCCAGAAGCGCCAGGATGACCATGAGATT